>JAIRNA010000004.1 GCA_031258305.1 Treponema sp.
GTCAGCAGACGGTCGAAGACCGCGGCGCGCGGAGTCTTCAGAAACCGGTCCCCGCCCCCCGTGAACTGGGTCCTTACTTCCAGCCGATAGGTTCCCGCAGAGAGCGCGGGGATGACGATAAGCACATGCGCGCTCACGTTCTCCACGATGTCCGCCTCGTCAACCTTCACCCGCGTTCCGTCCGCCTTACAAAATATAATAGCAACTCCTATTATCACCACTTCCCTGCCTTTATGCAAGACGGTAGGGCGGATTAAGCATAATCAGTGAAACCCGCGTCATCCGCGGACGCATTAAGGAAGAAGGGTCCGCTGATTAGTTACATTGTAGTATAAATTAACCGTAATAGACGCCTTGAATAAAGCGTAAATACACGGTATCATAGCTTCGAAGATGAATAAAGAAACCGCCGTATTTTTACTCTTTCTCCCTTTTGTTTCTCTTTTTCCCCAAGAATATGATGAAGAGAAGAGCGCGGAGCTGTCCTACTCCTCGGATTACGTGAACATCATCTTGATACGGGAACAGAGCAGAACGCCGGATAGGAATGTAAAGATGTCGGCGTTATCGCTGATAGAGGAGACGCTCGACGGGGAATACGGTAAAGATGCGGAAATCTTGAGCGCCTTGGAATTCCTGAGTTTCGAGGGCGTTATCAATAAGGAGAGGCGGAATGGCGTCATCGTCAACAACTATCCGGATGTCCGGTTAAGAGCCATGAAGAGTCTTGGAAATTTTGGCGGGGACGGGGCAAAGCGGATACTCATACATGCGCTAAAGTCCGAAACGGAAACTATGGTTTTAACGGAAACGGTGCGCGCTATGACCAAAATAGGAGTCGCACGGGAGGACGAATCCGTTTTGAACGATATGATGCGGCGGTTCGGCGCCCGTTATCCGGACAATGCTTTGGCAATGGCATTTTTGGACGCCTATCAAGGCGTTATGGAACAAAGGCGGATCAGCATAGCGACGCGGGAACTTATTCTCCACATATCCCAATCAAAATACCACTCCTTAGTGAGAGAAAAAGCTAAAGAACTGCTCCGTTTAGACGCTTTTTAGGATAAACAAGGAGATGGCGACCCGATGGTCCGCCTCTTCCATGCCCATAGGCTCTCGCCAGAATGTGTTCCAAAGGATAAATACGCTACTTTCCGCTCCAGAGCTCGATTTTATCTTGAATCATGTCGGTAAGCGCCCGGTTCGCCTCTTCTATACCCATACGCCGTAAATCCTGGATAATCTTTTCCCAGTTCGCGTCAAAATTTTCGGGTTTGCCAAGCACAATGTTAGCGAGAGCGTTCTTCATATATTCATCAGCCTCAGTAACCTTAGCGTTCACATCCGGCGGTAGGGTGTACTGCCACGCCTGCCCGTGCTTGGAAATGCCAAGCGATTCGGTCGACGGGAAGAGGTCTATCCACATTTCCGCGCCGTAAGCGGCGAGGGTCTCTTTTTCCACAGGCAAGTAGTTTTTCTTGATGGTTTCTGGGCTGTCCCGTGTGATATAGTTGCCCGTCGAGTCTATATAGCCCGCGCCCCGCTGGGGAAACGGGTAAATCCACCTGCCGACGCCGGTCTTCTTGCTGTAATTTGGGTCCGTGTCGGCCCAGTGTTGTTCCGAGTCAGAGACAACCCGCTTGCCGTTATGCACCTCGTAATTCACGTCTTCTATGCCCCAATTGATAAGCGTCTGCGCCTCTTCCGAGCATATCCAGTCCAGAAATTCAAAAGCCCTCTCTGGGTCCTTGCACGCGGAACTGATGGCGATACCCCAGCCGCCCCCGAAGCCGTAATTCTTGAGCATCGCTGACTTGAACCGTTCATCAGCGGTGATTGGCAGATAAGCATAGGTGCGTTCCGCCTTTTCATCGCTGACAAGGGAAGTACGGGCGTCAGAGTAACCCCACAGCGGATACGAAAGCCCAAGCACTCTGCCTGACGCTATCTTCGCCTTCCACACATCCTCTTTTTGGGTAAAGGACTCAGGGTCAAGTACGCCCTCCGCGTGCATACGGTTGAGCCATTTATAGAAGAGCGAAGCGTCTGGGTGGAGGAACTTATACTGGGCTTGTAACGTTTCCTGATTCACAATCCACTGACCGTCGTCAGGATACCCAATGAGGAAACCAGAGGGATTGGACAAGTCTATGTACCACTGCCATGTGTCGATGAGCAAGGACAGCCCTATGGTTTTCTGCCCATTGATAGTCGGGTATTTCTGCATATAAGCCTTGATTGCGTCCTCATAATCGTTCAGTGTTTTCATGCGCGGGTACCCAAGTTCTTTCAAGACCGCGTGCTGTATTTGCATAGAGCCGTCCGTCGACCATAGAGCGGTTTTAACGCCGTAGGTTCCCACCGTGTAGATATGCGGGTCTTGGGTTGAATTCCTCAAGCGCACGAGCTGGTCCCCATAGAGTTCCTTGATATACCTGCCCCTCTTTTCAATGAGTCCGTCAAGAGGTATGACGGCGCCTGCTTCTATGAGCATGGTGAGATCGCCCTTCGCGTAAATCAGGTCCGGGTACTGCCCGGACGCTATCATCAGCGGGATAGCCTGCTGGTCCCCGCCGACAGGGTGGTCAACGACAAGGGTAACGCCGGTGGACTCGGTTATCTTTTGGGCTACTGGGTCGTCAAAGAGCATATCCTCGGTCGCGTCAACCGTGAACAAAGTAAACGTAATCGGATACATTGTTCCGACTGTTGAGCCAAATCCCCCGCTGTTTTTCTTCGCGCATGTACCCGTCAATACAACACATAGGGCTAACAGCGCAGTTTTCTTTACCATAAACTCCTCCTTTTAACATAATCATACATATATTAGCCGAACTATCCCTTCACCGCTCCCAAGGTTATGCCTGACACGAAATATTTTTGCAGAAACGGATAGACAACGAGTATAGGCGTGGTTGCAATCACGGTAATCGCCATTTTTATAGCCTCAGGGTTGCGTTTAGCTGAACGCAGTCCCTCAGAATACACGGCAGATGCGGAGTTGACGCTCTGAGCGCTATCCAATACCTTCATCAACTCATATTGGAGGGTTGAAAGCGCCCGGTCGTTACGCGCGTAAAGGTAGGTATCGAACCAACTGTTCCACTGCCCGACCGCGATAAACAGAGAGACCGTAGCAAGCACAGGCGCGCACAGGGGGAGGATGATACGAAAAAAAATGACCGCATCGTTTGCCCCGTCTATTCTCGCGGATTCTTGAAGGGACGACGGAATATTGTCGATGAACGCTCGTATCACAATGACGTTAAAGGCGCTGATAAGCCCCGGAATCACGTAGACCCAAAAGCTGTTTATCAAGCCCAGGTTTCTAATCAGGATGTATTCTGGAATCATGCCGCCCCCGACATACATGGTCACGGCCAGCAGAGCGGTGAAGGGTTTTCTGAATATGAAATCCTTCCGACTCAAGGCGAAAGCAAACATGGAACAACACAGAGCGCCGAGAACCGTACCGACAAGAGTCCTCAGAATCGACATACGGAAAGCGGACGGGAGGTTGCTTCCATTTGAGAAGAGGCTGGCGTAATTCTCCGTGGTGAACACGCGGGGGAAGATATGCACACCGCCCTTCACCGTGTCAATAGGGTCGTTGAAAGACTTTGCCAGCACGTTGAGGAAAGGATAAAGCGTAACGACGATTACCATGCACATAAACAAAAAGATGATAAAGTCCACTGCATCGTGTTTTCTCTTTTTTCTCAAGAAATATTTCATGTTATACCTTTAAATAATTAGTGTCTGTGCAATCGTAATCGACTTTATGCACCATTTTCTCACCTAATGCCGCGAAAATATGGTTTTTAAGGTATCTATAATGTGTCTCCATTATAGATAAACACTAATTATCCCTATTAGTCGATCAAAAGAGCCGTTCCTCTCCAAACTTCTTCGCGGCCGAATTGGCGGCAAACAGAAGGATAACGCTTACAACCGATTTGAATATGCCTATGGCCGTTCCAAAGGAGTATCTGAACAGCCCTATCCCGAAGTCCAGGGCGTATTTGTCAAGCACCAAGGCTTTCTGCGCCACAACCGCGTTGCCGAGCAAGAACTGCTTTTCAAAACCAATATTGATGATATTGCCTATGGTCAAGATAAGGAGGATGACGACTGTAGAGCGTATACCCGGCAAGGTGATGTACCATATCTTCTGCAATCGGCTCGTCCCGTCTATTTCTGCGGCCTCGTAAATCTGGCTGTCTATACCTGCCATTGCCGCAAGATAGATGATGGCGTTCCATCCTGTCTCCTTCCAAACATCAGCGAACACCACTATCCACCAAAACAGATTCGGCTTGAGCATAAAATTGACTGGCTCAAGCCCCAATAAAACCAAAATCTCATTCAGAGGTCCCGACGGCGCCAGTATCGACGCGACAATGTTTGCGGCGATGACCCATGAGACGAAATGGGGCAGGTAGGACACGGTTTGAGTAAAGCGTTTGAACGGCAAGAAACGCAATTCGTTGAGTAGAACCGCAAAGGTTATGGACGTGGTAAACCCGAACATGAGCCCGAGCACGCTCATACCGAGTGTATTTGTCAAGGCTTGATAGAACATAGGCGCGGAGAAAAGCGCCTTGAAGTGCTTGAACCCCACAAATTCTTGCTCTAAAAAGCCCCTGTGCGGCTTGAAATCCTCAAACGCTATGATCCATCCGGACAGAGGGATATATTTGAACACAATAAGCCATACCACAAAAGGCATGGAAAAGAGAAGGAGATACCGCTGTCTGTATAAACGCACCGAAAAGCTTGTTTTCAGCATAACTTGATGGTATTACTCAAATTCGCTTAAAAATACCACTATAATTAGCGGTATTTTACTCATGAATTTTAACAGGGTTCCGCGGGAGACGCACGCAACAATTTTCGTTCAACGCTTGAAATAGAAATAATCTTCGTGTATTATAACAAAATGTGTTTTGTATAAACAGAACGAGTCCAATCGTCATAAGGAGCGGAATTGTGAATAATCTGAAAAGAATCGCCGTTTTTGTATGTATCGCGGCTGTGGGAAACAGCGTCTTTGCCCAAGAAAATGAAGAGAATGTGGAAAGCGCAGAAGGGAAAGGAAAATACCAGCTCGTCTCAATAACGGGCGGGGTCTTCCGTATGGGAAGCGCCAAAGCTGAACGGAGAAGGCGTAGGGATGAAAGAAGCCGTGAGGTTACGGTGAGCGATTTTATGCTTTCCCCACATGAAGTAACCCAGGCGGAATATACGGATGTTATGGGAATTAATCCTAGTCATAATAAGGGTGAAAGATTGCCTGTTGAAAGGGTAAGCTGGTTTGAAGCCATTGAATTCTGCAACAAATTGAGCGAAAGAGAAGGTTTGGAGGCCGCCTACATCGTCAGCGAGCAGAAAATAATATGGGACAGGGGTAGTGCGGGGTATCGCTTGCCTACGGAAGCCGAATGGGAGTTTGCCTGTAGAGCAAACACCAGTACGGCGTATAACGTAGGCGAGGTTCTCTCCACAGACCAAGCCAATTATTATGGTAGAAAAACCTTGCCTGTGGAGAGTTTCCCACCAAATGGCTTTGGACTCTTCGATATGCATGGCAATGTCTGGGAATGGTGTTGGGACGGTTACGGCTCCTATCCGCGTGAAACGGATGACCCCGCGGCGGAACAAGACTCCATATGCGTAGTGCGCGGCGGAAGTTTTCGTAGTACGGCGCTTGATGCGCGTTCAGCCAGCCGCGGCTCATCTACGGCGACGTACCTAAGCCGCGACACAGGCTTCAGAGTTGCACGAAACCTTGACGTTGACTCGGAAGATACGGTAAAACAACTAGGCGCACTCTAAAGGGCGCGGGGTAGCTGGTAATACTATAGTAGGCTTGTGAGATAACCCGGTTGGTTATCTCACATACCTTGCAATTTCCCGCCTTTAGGACTGCGAAATGCTGTTTTTTATATGTTTTAATGTATCCTCTGGGAACTTTCCATTCTTCATTTCCGTATAGGAGAAGGCGCGGTCTTGGACGACAGCCGTCCCCGCGTGCGTAACACGGCGATTTGTCGGCGCGTCTCGTCGAAAGCCGTACCGCCAAGGGTTTTACGGGCGTTTACACAGGCGACGGGCGAGAGAGCGTCGAAGATATCCGCTTCGAAGAGTGGGGAACGCGCCTGTAACTCTTCAAGCGTTCGTTCCCCGATGCGGGATTGTCCCGCGTCTATGCAGTCGCGCACGATAAGCGCGGAAACTTCATGCGCCTTGCGGAAGGGTAAGCCTTTGCGGACAAGATAATCAGCAGCATCTGTGGCCTCCGAGAAGCCGCCAATGCACGCCGTCTCCATTCGTTCACGGTTGAAGGAAGAAGCCGCAATCATACCGCGAAACATCTGGAGGCAGACTGAAACGGTATCAAGGCTGTCAAACAGCGAATCCTTGTCCTCCTGTAAGTCCTTGTCGTAGGCGTAGGGGATACCTTTTAGTAGCGTAAGCAGCGCGACAAGGTTGCCAACCGCGCGTCCGCTTTTGCCCCGAATAAGCTCCGCAAAGTCCGGGTTCTTCTTTTGGGGCATAATGGACGAACCTGTGCTCCACTTTTCTGACAGATCGAGGAAGCCGAATTCAGCGCTTGCCCAAAGGACGACGTCTTCACAGAAACGGGACAGATGGATCTGACAGATAGCCGCCGCCGAGGCTAGTTCTATGGCAAAGTCCCGGTCCGCCACCGAGTCCATCGCATTAAGGGTTGGGGCGCGGAAACCGAGGTGTGCGGCGGTTTCTTCTCGGTCTAAAGGCAAATCAGAGCCCGCAAGAGCGCCGCTTCCCAGAGGACATTCGTCCATTCTGAATAAGGCATCGCGGAAACGGGATAGGTCCCGCTCAAGTGCGCATACCCATGCGATAAGGTGAAAACCCAGCGTTACCGGTTGCGCTCTTTGCAAATGCGTGTACCCGGGCATAAGCGCGTCCACGTACTCTTCAGCTCTGTCCAAAAGCGTAGCCATAAGCGCCTCAATTTGTCCGCAAAGTTCCGCACCTCTCTGTTTCAGATAGAGTTTGAAATCAAGCATAACCTGGTCGTTTCTACTCCTTCCCGCATGCACCATACGTCCCGCATCCCCTAGCCGCCGTGTGAGTTCCGCTTCAACAAACGAGTGAACGTCTTCGGCGCTTTCGTCAACCACAAGGCTGCCGTTAGCCAGTTCCTCGGCGATGCGGAGGAGTTCCGCGTCAAGAACTACGGCCGTATCTTGGGGGATAATGCCTTGCTTTGAGAGCATAGACACATGGACCCGGCTTCCGTGTATGTCGTCTTGAACAAGGCGTTTGTCAATGCAAATAGAGGCTTGGAATATAAAAGCTTCCTCATTCGGCTTTTCCGCGGTCCGTCCCCCCCATAAAACTTCTTTTCCTTCCATTCCTGCCATAAATTCTCCCCGTTTGAGAGGCGCGTCCGCGTACCTCATGCCCTCTGACTCAAGGCAGCGAATCGTTCCAGTTGGGCAAGCGCCTTGCCGCTGTCGATGGTCTCTTGAGCAATGGAGACTCCTTCCGCGATGGAAGAGGCGCGCCGCGCGGTGTAAAGGGCGGCTGCGGAATTTAGCAAAACCGCGTCCCGCTTGGGACCCTTTGCGCCTGCAAGAATAGCCCGTGTGATTTCGGCGTTTTCTACAGGACTCCCGCCCAGGAGGTCTTCTTTTTTACAACGCGTGAATCCAAATTCTTCCGGCGTGATGAGAAAGGTTTTGAATGTGCCATTCCGCGCCTCACACACGCTTGTCGGCGAGCTCATAGAGATTTCGTCAAGTCCGTCCTGTCCAAATACCACGAGCGCGTCTTTTACCCCTAAGTTCGAGAGAACCTGCGCCATTGGTTCAATCAGGTCCGCGTCGTAAACCCCGAGAAGCTCCATATTCGCTCCGGCCGGATTCACAAGGGGACCGAGTATGTTGAAAATGGTTCTTATTCCAAGTTCTTTACGCACTGGAGCGACATATTTCATTGAAATGTGGTAGTTCTGCGCGAATAAAAAGCACAAGCCTATGGTTTTCAGGAGTTCGAGGCTTTTCTCCGGCGACGCGGCAATATTTACGCCCAGAGCTTCGAGAACGTCTGCGGCGCCGGATTTACTCGACGCGGCACGGTTTCCATGTTTGGCGACCGGCACACCGGCCGCGGAAACGACCAGTGCAGACGTTGTCGAAATATTGAAAGAGTTAGATCTGTCCCCGCCGGTGCCGACAATTTCTAGCACGTCCATGTCATGGAGGATACGGACGCAGTGTTTTCGCATACCGGCCGCTGAAGCAGTGATTTCCTCGATGGTTTCGCCCTTTACGGCTATCGCGGTCAGAAACGCGGACATCTGAATCTGACTCGCCTGCCCGCTCATAATTTCATCCATAACGGTTTCCGCCATGTCAAACGGAATATTCTCCCGTTGCGCCGCCTTAATGATTGCTTCTTTAATCATTCTTTATTTCCTTATCTCTTTTTCTTGAAAAATTCCCAGTTCCGCCCTGAAAACTATCCCACCGTTTCTTCTGCCCTCATAGGCAAAGCCGTTTTCTATAGGAATAGCCCACAGCTCGGTCGTTTCCTTGAAATGGGTTTCGCTGGCATAGTTGATGTCAAGCCGTATACGGTCCGCCTTTTCCAATACGTCTGGTTCGGTTATGTCCTGAATCCACTGCACATAGCGCGAATTGTTCACATGCCCGTTGTAGTCGATGTCAGAATAAAACGGGGTGCGTTCACCCGCAAGCTTAAGCCCGTCCCGCAAACCGATATTTGTCAACAAAGGGAGTGCGTCGAGTCCCGCGTTCAGGGGAAGCTTGGTTACTTTTTCCTGAGGTCGTAACGGTCTGTGTTTTTCAATGTCAACAATGAGCCAGCCGCTTCTGCCACGGACAATGGGTTTGCCGTTTTCATCGAGGATGTCGTAATCCCTTATGGCAAAGAGTTTCTCCGAACCGCGGGGCCATGAGCGCACGGTAATGGTCTCTCGGTATTTCGGTCTTCTCTCCATAAGAACGTTCAACCGCGAAAGCATCCACACTTCTCCAGTTTGCGCCATCGCCGATCTGCCCATACCCAGCTTCTCCGCATGGTTTATCGCCGCCTCTTGAAAATAATCACACACTGCCGATAGTTTCAGCCTGTCTGACGGGTCCACATCGGTAAACCCTACGGTAAAAGTATTCTGTTCTATGTCATTCATACATCTTCTATTTTGACGAAAATGTAAAAAAATTGCAAGGGCTACACGAGGCAACATGGAGAGGCGCAAAGAATGTAGCTGAACAAAACCGCCACTTCTCCATGCTATAAAAACAATTCCAACTGGGGGTCGGGCGGCTTTTTAGGGCGACGGGCGCGTGATTCGGCTAAAGGCACCAAGTCAGCTAATTTTTCCAGAAAACGACTCGGCGGATTTTCAAATTGCCGCCCTTGAAACATCCGCTTCTTTGCCCATGAAAGATAAAGCCCGCTTTTTGCCCGCGTCATGGCGACGTAGAGGAGGCGCTTTTCCTCTTCAATACGTTCCCTAAGCTTCGGAGCGTTTTCTTTCTCATATAAAGTAAAGGGCAAAAACCCGTCTTCAAGTGCTGGTACGAAAACATGCGCGAATTCCAGCCCTTTTGAGGCATGAATCGTCATGATACTAACACCGTGAATTTGCGTGGCGGAATCGTCTGTAGCACGGCTCACAACAAGCGCGTCTAAAAACGCTCTCACGCTCTCATAAAAAGCCGCGGTCTCGATAAGCCTTTCTACAAACGGCGGCTTTTCTCCATTTCCAAAACGCAGTTCCGCCAGACGTTTAACCGTCTCTTGCGGTCGTTTCTCAGGCAGGGAAAGCCCGTCTATGCCGTCGAGGATGAAATTTCTCAGGGCGGAAAGCAGGGACGCGGGTTCAGCTTCTTCCCACCAGGGTTTTTCGCCGGTGAGCTTGTATGGAACGCCATGGGCAGTTAAGGCTTTGACGAAAGGCAGGGCAAGTCCGGCGGAACGGAGCAAGATAGCGATATCGTCAAGGCTCGCGGACTCGGTTCCACCCGCTGCTTCCCCGCTGTCCATGGCGAAAAATGACGCGCCACCCAAAAGCCCGGAGATGCGACGGGCCACGCCTTCGGCTTCTGACTTGTCTGTGAGAAATTCTTCTTTATATAAAAATACTTCCACAGGCGAGTCAGTGCTTTGCAACTCCACGTCCACGAGTGCGCGTGCGGCCGCGATAATGGGTGCGGCGCACCGAAAGCTCCGAGTCAGACTGAATCGTGCGGCCGTGGGGTAATCGATCAGGAACTGGTCCATGAAACGTTTGTCCGAGCCGCGGAACCCATAGATTGCCTGATTTGGGTCGCCCACGACCCAGAGTTTTTGTTCCTTTTGCCCAGCTTGCTCGCCCGCAAATAGAAATCGGAGCAGGACGTATTGGGCAAAATTCACGTCCTGATACTCATCAACAAAGATGAAGCGGTATCTTTTCTGACATTCGGCACGTATTTTCGGCGACTTTGCCAAAAACCGTGCGGTTTCGGCTATCAAATCGTCGAAATCAAATGTTAAACCCAGTTTCTTTTGGTAATAATGGTAGAGAGACTCTTTTTCAGGTTCAATTTCTGGTAAACCAAGACGTTCCGCGAGTGCGGCGAGTCTCTCATCGCCCAAATACGGCGTGTTTTCTCCGGGTAACAGCAGGAAGCGTTTACGCTTTTCGATATAATCCCCTAACCCTTGAGGTTTTATTCGGTGTCCTGTGCATATTTCCTTGAGCAATGCCTCTCTTTCGGTTTCGGTGAGAATGGAGAAACCGCTATTGTCCGCCGGAGGAAATTCACGGAGGAGCGCGGCGCAAAGCGAGTGGAAGGTAGCGGCTGTTATTTTCCCCGTGTTTGCATTGTCCGTCCGTTCCTTCAATTCCCTGGCCGCTTTGACAGTGAACGTGATTGCCAGAATTGCCGCGGGGTCCGCGCCGTTTTCTAAAAGGCGGGCAATACGGGCGGTAAGCGCGGATGTTTTGCCCGCGCCCGGTCCGGCAATGATGATCGCGGTCCCGCCTTCGTACTTTATCCATTCGGGCGGCGGCATTGTGGCTTTAGGACTGTGGAAAGCTTCTTGAAAGATTTCTATACCGCGTTCCTCAGTCTCCCGTCTTCTACTCCCCGCTTGAGGCGGAAACACCCGAATCACGCCGTATTCTCCGTCGAAACCAGCTTGCACGAAGACCTGCCCCGTGCGCATTCGGGAGACTGCTTCGGCAAGGCGTCCGCCGTCAAGTCCCGGGACACCCATTCTTTCGATGTCCGCAAGCGGCGCGTCTATCAGCAGGGACAGCTCGCTTCCTGCTGCCTTAACCAGTGCATGGTACGCCGCGTTAACTCTTTTCGAGGAGTCGCTGGTATTGAGCAACTCGCCGACAAGCTCTTTCAGGGGAATGAGCGACACATAAGGACGGCGGTTCGTGGGGCCGTAATACGACGGACAGGGCGCCCATTCGTCAACTGGTCTGTCCGCAAGCTCCATCACCCTCCCGATAACGCCTTTGGTCAAAGGCTTGCCGCATTTGGGGCAATTCCCGCTTATAGGTTGGCTTACACCGCACTTTCTATGTCCGTCGTAGTGGTATTTTCCTTCTTGCGGGTAAAATTCAACCGTGTAGAGAATATCGTTATATATATCCGCGGCAGTATGCGCTAACGTTGGAGTCCCCGTTGATAAATCATTTGGGCTTTCCCTCTTTTTATTTTCCCTAAATAGAGCGGTTGTCAGTGATGAAAAAGAAAGTTCCATTGCAAAGACAGTTGCCTCGCGTCCAAGTTTTTCGGGAGAATGCGCGTCGGAATTGGATATGATTGAAAAACGGTCGAGGGAGGAGAGCGCCCAGTTCATTGGCGGATTGGACGAAAGTCCTGTTTCAATAGCTGGGATGAAAGGGGCGAGGTCTCCATAGCACTCCTCGATGCTGTCAAAGCCTGATTTACCGCCGAGCGCGGAAAACCAGGGCGTCCATATATGAGCGGGGATTAACAGAGCGCGTTCGTCGGCTTCCAAGAGCAGGGCAAACAGGGTGCGGGAGTCCAGGCCGAGAATGGGGCGTCCGTCCGAGCGGATATTACCGCCTATGCCCTCAATTTTCGCCTGAAAACGGGCGGCGGTCTCGAAACTGGGCAGAATCACGACGTGGTGAACCTTGCGCGTCCGGTCATTTTTCTTATAAATAGTACTGATTTCACCAGTTAGTACGAAACGGGGCGGATTTCCGGACGGATGGGGGATTTCTTCATTTGCGGGGTCTTTATCAAAAGCGGCGCGTGCGTCCTTTTTCAGTATGAAAAAACCGTCTTCCATTGGCTCAAGATGTTCGCGTAATTCCGCAAGCCATGCTGGGTGCGTGCAGTCCCCGCTTCCAATCAGGTCTATGCCTTTAATTCGCGCCCACCGGTCCAGGGATGCGGGGGTCAATTTCTTGCTGGTCGCCCGCGAAAACCGTGAATGTATATGCAGATCCGCAGTAATTTTCACGTTTTGATTATAGCGCGGAATACAGGCGGACGTCAATAATGGCATATGTATCAAAGCCTAAAGGCGTTGGATTTTTGGCGCTTCTGGTAAACCTTACCAGTATCCTTGTAAACAGCCCTTATGCCTTCCTCTCTTTGCCCCGTTTCTTTTCGTCTTTGAAAAGTTCCCCATTTATCTTTTGGGACAACTCAAACAGGTACGCCACCCGCTGGCTGTCGTCACCGAATTCGCGGCCGTATACATTTTCTATTCACATTTTTGCAACCTTGTTCGGACTGTAGAAACATCGTAAACAACCGCACCGGCTAAACTGTCTCTAACGCTCAAGTTAGAGACGTTCTCACCCAGGTTTCCCGCGCCTTGCGGCAAAGCTTTTCAACATTCGGCAATAGTCGAGCGCAGTTTGAGTATAAGTGATGGTTCCACCGACAACTCATCCAAACCCATTGCCACAAATTCTTTGGTCAACGTGAAATCCGATCCCAAGGCGCCGCAGATGCCGCACCAGATGCCCGCCTTGTGGGCGTTTTC
>JAIRNA010000005.1 GCA_031258305.1 Treponema sp.
GATATACTCGTCCACGTACAGCTCCAGAATCTCGCCCGAGTCCGGATCCACGACGATTTGGGTAATCGCATCGTCGGGAATAGCCTCCCAGACGAGCCTGTGCAACGTGTCGCTCCAGCGCGTCCAGCGCCAGGCTGTGCCAATGACGAGCATCGTCTTGACGAGTATCGGATACTCGTCAAAGAGCAGCGGCAAGAGTTGCGTCACGAGCGCAGGGTCGTCGTCCCCAAGCACACCAGGCACACCTATCAGATTCTTGTAAATCTTGACGAAGCCGGTCAGCGCGTAAGCGCCGAGCGCGAAGTCCTGATTGTCCCCGTCGTAGATGCCGCGCAACAGCCGCCCGTTGGCGGCCAACCCGCCCTTCAACTCGCGCTCCTTCGGCGTGAACGCGCCGTCCGGCAGTTTCGCCATAGCCGCCTTGTGCCGCCCGCCCCAAATCCGGCTTAACTTAAATCCCATACACCCCCTCCTAAAAACGCCTATGAAAAAAAGCAATGTTCTCCTCGCCTATAGTACCCGCCGTCCCAACGGCGAGGTCCGCGAGCGCGAACACCAGCGCGTCCAGGCGGTTCGGCGATTTCTGCGCCGCCGCGCCCTCGTAGACGCACATCTCGTCTTCCAAGTCCAACAACGGCATCCGATGCTTCACCAGTCCCCGCTCATACAGCGTACTGACCGGCTCCGCGCGCAATACTTTACCGCGCGTCGCCGTTACCAACGTGACCTTGATGTCAACCCGCCCAGCGCGTATCGTGGACTCCACCATATCCCCGCCATAGTTCCGCTCGGCCACCACCGCGTCCGCCCGCCACTTGTCGTATGCCCCCGCTACCGCCGCCGCCCATTGCGCCGGCGTCCCATGCAGAGAATAATCGTCGAGCACGTGGAAATCACTCCCCGTCCGCCCCGCGACCACTACGCCTATCTCGTCCCCGCCGACCGTACCAGACGGGTCAACACCCACCACTACCCGGTCAAACCGCGCAGGTCCAGCAGCGTAGCTTATCCATGCCCGCTTCCACAACGCCCCACTGTCCGTCGAATACTCGCCCTCCAGAAACCGCCTGCGCTTCGCCGCGCTCATATTCGCCAGTATCGTAAGATACTGCCCGGACGCATACGGGTTGTCGCACGGATTCATCTTGATCCACTTGTAGTCGTCCTCCGGCACAGGCCGCCCATCGGGAAACACACGCTTATGGAAGACCTGGTAGCCCCAGTGGTTTATCGACGGCGGATTGTAGTCTATCAATTCCTTCCCCGCCACTCCTCGCGGCGGATTGAGCCGCGTCAGAATCGTCTCCCGCGTCTCATAAGAAATCTGCGACGCCTCATTCAGAAACACCGTCGCATATTCGTTGCCCAATATCTTCTCCATGCGTTCCTTGTCGTCAAACCCGCCTATCCAAATCCGCGAGTCGTTCTCAAGCCGGTAGAACCAGTCACTCCGATTCAAGTAGTGGTTGTAGTTTATGCCCTCTATCTCCGCCAGCTTCGGCACCGTCTGATAACAAACCGCTTGTTTCGCGTGCGCGAAACGAAGACGTCCGACGAGATGGTCGCTATGCGGATATTTGACTGCCCGCAAGAATATCCAGCGTATAAGCGCGATGGTCTTGCCGCTCCGCCCGCCACCTTCAGCTAGTACCGTGGTCGCCGTCGGAATGAGCCGATACAACTCCTTCTGCTTCTCCGTCAAATGAAACATCACCGCAACGCAACCTCTTTTGTCAAGCGGATGTTATAGGAAAATGAGGAAAATATAGAATGACATTGGCGGATAGGCGTCTTCTAGGTTTGTCCCCTTTGACTTTTCTTAACGTTTAATGTATACTTACTATTAAATGGAAAACTTTGACAGTCTTGGAATAGATACTGCTTTAACGGAAAAACTGGCTCAAAGAAACATCAGAGAGCCAACGAAAATTCAAAAACTCGTGATTCCCCATATCTTCAAGCGGGAAGACGTTCTTTTTCAATCCGCGACTGGAACGGGCAAAACCTTTGCCTATCTCCTCCCATTGCTCTTAAATTTGCCGAAGGAGCTAGTCGTCATTGCGCCGACTCTGGAACTTTGCTCGCAAATCAAACGTGAAGCCGAATTTTTAGGACAAAAAGCCTGCCTCTTAATCGGGTCCGCAAACATAAGCCGCCAAATTGAAACGCTGAAGAAGGAAAAGCCGTCAGTCATCGTCGGGAATGGAGCGCGACTACTACAGCTTGCGCATATGGGTAAACTAAAATTCTCGCGGGCCGACGCGCTGGTTCTTGACGAAGGAGACAGACTCGTCTCTGATGAACAGATCGCCGAAACCACCGAACTTGTACGCCTTATAAACCCACAGCAGACTATAGCCTGTTCCGCCACCATTACTGGTAAGCTCCGCGAAAGGTTGCTCGCCTTTACTCGCAATGCGGTTTTTCTGGAAACCGCAGAGCATGAAATTCTGCGGGAAAGAATCAACCATTGGGCGCTTTTCAGTGAAAATCGTAAGAAACTGGATTGCCTTTGTTCGTTTCTCGCCGCTGTTCACGCGAAAAAGATCCTCGTTTTTACCAACAACAGCGGTCAGATAGGAAACATAGTCGCTCGCCTGCAATACCACGGCGTATCCGCGGACGGTCTCTTCAGCGGCGTAAAGAAAGGCTCTCGCAAACAAGCTTTTGACGACTTTAGGCGGGGGAGATTGACGGTTCTTGTCTCAAGCGACCTTGCGGCGCGTGGACTTGATATTCCCGACGTAACGCACGTTATCTCCATAGACGCGCCTTTTGAGTCGGAAGACTACATTCACCGCGCAGGAAGAACGGCTCGCGCCGGCAAAAAAGGCGTTATGGTTACTATCGGCAACGAAGAGGAATTACAGCGTCTCAGTCGCATAGAGAAAAAATTGGGCGTCATTGTGTACCCGAAAGTCTTATACGGCGGACGCATCGTAGCGGCGGATACATCGGGCGTCTCTTGAGAAAAACAATCGGTTACTTGTAATTTTTCCCTTTTATAGATATAATATATGCCAAGGAGAAAATTGTGAACAACGTCGTCAAAAAAATAGCGGTTGCGGGCGTTCTCTCTTCGGTCGTTATAGTGCTAGGAATTACAGGACTCGGGTTCATCTTATTGCCGTTTGGCGCTGCAATCACCATATTGCAGGTGCCGGTCATCATCGGTGCGATACTCGAAGGTCCCCTCGTGGGGCTGTTTATAGGGCTTTTATTTGGAATTTTCAGCATCATCCAATCGTCTATCATTGCCGCCTCGCCTGTGGACATGGCTTTCGTGACTTATCCGTTCATCGCATTGATTCCGCGTATACTCATAGGACCTACTGCATGGTTTCTTTATACGCTCATAAGCGGACAATTATGGAATAAAAAAGAATCGCAACCATCCGGTATGGTAACATCCATCGCCGTCATTATCGCTGCAATTATCGGTAGTCTCGTCAATACCGTTCTGGTTCTCGGCGGACTCGGTCTTCTACAAATCTTCCCATGGGAGGTGATTTTCCCAATCGCCGTGCTCAACGGTCCCGTAGAGGCTGTCGTTTCGTCGATAATAACCTTCATCGTAATTTCTTTGTGGAAAAATCTGCACATAGGACGCGGACGGTCAAAATTGTCAAAAGAGAAGTAGAGAATCACTCCTTAAAATCCCAAAATGGACGTATTTGTTACTGATATAAACATTGAAAACAGCCTCTTTGCCGTTACCCTTCGATCTCCGTCAGCGCAAGGTCGATTCGTTGGGGTGGAGCTTCCTCAAACGCCGTATTCCTATACGCTTATCACCGCGAAGGATATACCGGGTGTCAACCAGCTCGATACGTTTCCGGTACCGATATTGGCAAGGGATACGGTCTCTTATATAGGCGAGCCTGTGGGTATCCTCGTTGGACCTGACGACCTGAAATTGTGGGCTTACGCGGAGGACTGTAAAGTACTGATTGAACAGGATAAAGAAAATACCACGCCGAAAGATTCAGAACAAATAAAGAAAATAACGGAAAGAAACTTCGTCATTGGAGAAACGCCGTCTTCAGATATGTCTAAAGATGGTTACCAGAATGTCAAAACCGTTGTTCAAGGCGTTTACCGAACCGGTATTCAAGAACACTGGGAGTCGGAGCCGTTCTGCGCTCTGACTGTTTTTTTCGAAGATAAAATCACCGTTTACACGGCCACCCAGTGGCAGGTTCACACCCGGAATTCCGTTGCTAAAGTTTTAGGGGTGACTACGGAAACGATTGAAGTTATTCCTACAAAACTCGGCTTTCATCTTGACGGTAAGCTCTGGTACCCGTCCCTGATTGCGTGCCATGCGGCTTTAGGTGCTTTTTTGACGAGAAGTCCGGTGAGACTCTGCCTGACGCGGGAAGAATGTTTCCGTTACGGACCGAAACGCCCTGAGACTGAAATAAAAATTACCAGCGACGTTAGGGAAAACGGCAAAGTCTTGAGAACAGATATAGAGGTGAATATCAATATGGGTGCGGAAGGAGTTTTTGCTGAAGAAACTTTGGCGCGAGTCTGTATTGGAAGCCTCGGCGCGTATCGATTTCCGACGGTTAATATGAAAGCCGTTGCGGTGAAAAGCAGTATTCCATGTCAGGGACCATTTGAAGGTTTCGGGCTGTCTCAAGGCTTCTTCGCCATAGAACGGCATATCTCCCACATCGCGGATACGGTTGGTATGGACCCTGCCGAATGGCGGATAAAGTATGCCTTGAAGAAAAATGGCAAGCTTGCCATAGGAATTCCTTTGAAAGAACAGGTCTTCATAGACCAAGTGATGGAACGGGTCGCCGCGATGTCGGATTATAATCGAAAATGGGCGTCCTACAACCTGCTCCGCGGGCGGGACGATCCCGAAGAAACATTGTTGAGGGGTATAGGTATAGCCCTTGCCTATCAGGGGAGTGGTCTCCTATTCAGTGGCAGAACCGCCTGTTCCGTAGAGGTAACGTTAAAAGAAGACGAATCTCTTGTGATAAGAACGAGTGCGGATTCCGGCTTTGCGCCGATTCTACGAGATTTGGCGGTGAGGATATTGGAGGTAAGGCCGGAGAAGGCGCAGGTGATAGACGGCGCAGATGCGGGACCCTCAACCGCATCACGGAACATAGCGGTCGTTACGAAACTTGCGGAACGTTGTTGTTTGGCAATCAAAAAACAGCGGACGCGAACGCCTCCACCCATAACGGTACGCCGCGTCTACAAGCCTTCAATGTCAGTGGACAAAGGTTGGATTAAAGAAGAAGCGGAGAAAATTGACCAAAACGCACTCTCCCCTTTAAGCTGGGCGGCCTGTGTTGTGGAAGTGGAAATCGACAGAATCCCAAAAATCCGCGGTCTCTGGATTTGCATAGAAGGCGGACGTATCCTCGCTCCGGAAAGGGCGGAAAGAGCCATCAGAAGAGCGTCTATGCATGCTTTAGGCTGGACGGCGTGGGAAAATCTCTTTTATACGGACGGGAAGATAGACGAAACCCTCATCTATAATTACGACATCTCTTCGCCTATAGACGCTCCGCCTATAACCGTGAATTTCATAAAAGACGGCGGAGCGGAACCAAAAGGCATAGGTGAATTGCCCTTTAGCGTCATCCCCGCAGCTTATACACAGGCTGTTTCCCAAGCTCTCAACCATGTGTTTGAAAAAATTCCCCTGAACATCAAAGATATTTGGCAAGCGGAACAGACAACCACACATGAGAATCGAGCGGCGACTCAAAAGTATGATACAAAAGAGCAGGGAATAAGGCGTACTTGATGCGGATAGCAGAACGCCCCTTTCTCTCCTCCCTCCCATCCATGAGAAATATCGCTTGTAAAAAACGGCGCCGTATGATATACTCTTGGGAAGATTATAAGGAGGCTTCTATGCAAATAGCGCCAATCTTTTCAGATAATATAGTATTACAGAGAGATAGAGATATTCCTATATGGGGAAGTGGAACGGACGGTGAGACCGTCCATGTAACTTTCAGGAATGTAAGCCGTGAGACTGTGGTGGAGAATGGCGTGTGGCAGTGCTTTCTACCACTACAGGAAGCGGGCGCGGAAGGCATTCTCACCGTATCAAGCAAGAAAACAAGCGTCAGTTTCAAAAATGTGATTGTAGGAGATGTGTGGTTTGCCGGTGGACAGAGCAATATGGAACTCGTGCTAAAGGACTGTCTGAACGGTCTGGATGAAGTAGAAGCATCAACAAATTCTAACATACGGTTTTACAAACCCATAAAACAGGCTTTTGTTGACGACCATCTCATCGAAACGGAAAAGACCAATGGGTGGCGAGACTGTCGCCCCGAAACCGCCGCAGATTTGAGTGCAGCGGCATATTTTTTCGCCACCTGGGTGAACAACAGGATGCGCGTTCCTATAGGCATCATTGATTGTAGCTGGGGCGGTACATCCATAAGTTGCTGGATGAGCGAAGAACAACTGCGGAAAAGCACCGCAGGGCAGAGATACATAGCAGATTACGCGGTACTGGTAGGCGGCAAGTCTGATGAGGACTATGAACGGGATATGGCGGCATATTTTGCGGCGTGGCGGGCGTGGGATGAGCGGGTACAGGCGCGTCGCAAAATAGAACCTGACGTTACTTGGGAAGTTCTCAATGTTGAGTGCGGGGAATGTCCCTGGCCCCAGCCTGCGGGCAGAAAAAGCCCGTATCGTCCCACGAATCTCTACCATTCAATGATTCGCCGTGTCGCACCTTTTGCGCTCAAAGGCTTCCTCTATTATCAGGGTGAAGAGGATGCGGTTCTACGGTACGACGATTATGCGGAGATGATGTATTACCTCATCGACCAGTGGCGTACCGATTGGTATGATGACGAATTGCCTTTCCTGTTCGTTCAGCTTCCCATGTACGCGTCAAAGGGTGACGTGGACGCCGGCTTGACGGACAAGGGATGGGCGGTTTTGCGGGAACAGCAATTCAAAGTCTCGAAGATTATCGCAAATACAGGTATGGCTGTCGTCATAGATCGGGGCGAATTCGACAATATACACCCCTTAGATAAACAGACTGTGGGTTTCCGCCTGTCCCTGCAAGCTCTGAAAAAGGTCTATCATAAGGATGTGTATGCGGACGGTCCTGTGTTTCGTAAAGCAAGAAACGAAGGCGATGTCATCCGCGTGTTTTTTGACAATGCTTCAGCGGGCTTAAAAGCCATCGGAGATTTGAACGGCTTTGAAATAGCAGGCGGCGACCATGTTTACCATAAGGCGAAAGCGGTCATCGAAGGAGATACTATAGTCGCCTCTTGTGTAGACACGCCGCATCCGGTATATGTGCGCTATGCGTGGATTAAGTTCGGACCCACGCCCCTATTCGGGAAGAACGGACTTCCGGCAATGCCTTTTAGGAGTTGCAAGGAAGATTTATAGGAGAATAATATGAAAATAAAGACAGCTCTGGAAATTGCTTTGGAGAGAACCGAGCCAATCAAAGGTGATAAGGCGAGTATCGAGCAATTTGAAGCGAGGCAGAACGGTAAGAAGATAGCTAATGAATTCTTAGATTCCGTAGTTAGTAAAAACGAAAAACCTAAAATCATAGAAGAAGCCTTGAAAAAGAATCCGAAAGAGCAAAGACAGGCTTTTAAAGCGGGCGTTTTTGAGACGCTTGTCTCGCGCCTAAACCTACCGGTTTCCAGAGACGATATGAAAACGCTTGACGCGGTTGGAAATGGTCTTCCATGTGTCATAAACGACCCACGGTTCAACAATGCGTTCCGTCAATTTAAGGATATGATTTCCCATTACCTTGACGATGTCGACCAATACGAACAGGCTATAAAACAGCAATATGCATCCCGTTTGCGGCAAAAAGAAGAGGAACTTTCCAAACGCATGGGACACCAGGTCAGAATCGACCCTTTCCAAGACCCAGAATTTGTGGCTTTTTATAAGCAAAATATGAATGTGCTTAAGGGAAAATATCAGGCGCTCATCGACCAAATTCGGCAAGAGGCAGAAACGGCTTTCCATAAGCAGTAATTTGAGAGTTGTCGGTAGGAGTATCGTTCATACATAAAGCATAGTAATTTTAAGCAAGGTAACAACAAACTTTACTCACCACTATTCATTATATAAGGAGGAACTATGAAAAAGGTGATTTTTAGTAATTGTCTGACGTGGAGTGCGGTTTACGCCCTTTTAGCGGTGTGCGCGTTTGTAATGGGATGTTATCGGGATACACGGCTTTCCATTGACAAAAACGGAAAGACCGTGGTGGAACGTTATGGTCAGTTGCAGGTAAAAGGCACGCAGTTGCTGAACGCGGACGGTAAACCCGTTCAACTTCGAGGTGTAAGCTCATTTGCCTTGCAATATGGGGCAAAATACGCCAACGAAACCGTTATCGGCTGGCTCCGTGACGACTGGAACATACAGGTCTGGCGCGCCGCGTTGGAACTGCTTGATGGCGGTTATATCAGCCGTCCCGCGCTGAAGAAAGCGGTTATTGACTCAGCGGATGCGGCGATAAAACTGGGCATTTACGTCATCATCGACTGGCACGTGCATCAGGATGCGAATCCCCAGCGCTTTGAAGACAAAGCTGCGGAATTTTTCGATGAAATGTCCAAAAAATATGGCGAATATCCCAACATTATCTACGAAATCTGCAATGAACCGAACGGCGACGACGTAACATGGGATGAGGTAGTAAAACCTTACGCTGAACACATTATCTCGGTTATCCGCGCTCATGACCCGGACAACATCATCGTTGTCGGTACGCCTCGCTGGAGTCAAATGGTCGATGCCGCGTCCGAAAACCCCATCACTGGTTATAGCAACATCATGTACACACTACACTTTTACGCCGGTACCCACGGAGAATCGCTTCGGGAACAGGCGCGTACCGCTATCACAAATGGACTGCCCCTCTTCGTTACCGAGTGCGGCACATCCAAGGCGTCCGGTGGCGAAGGCGTCTATGAACCTGAGTTCCTCGAGTGGGCTTCCTTTATGCAAAAAAATAATATCTCTTGGGTGAATTGGTCCCTCACCAACAAGGGTGAAGATTCCGGCATATTGATACTTAACGCGGACCGCGAAGGCAAGGGACATTGGACCGAAGATAAACTTTCACAGTCCGGCAAATTCATCAGAAGCATCTTGCGGAATGAAACGAAGATAAAGTAACGGTAGTTGAGCTGGTTTCAAAACTGAAGTTTTGAAACCAGCTTTCGAAAAAGCGGTCTGAAGCCCGTTTTTCCCCATAGAAACTCTATTATCAAAAAATCAAAAAACGCTTGACAACCCTTGTTAATATGGATAGAATACTAAAAAAGGTTTTCAAAGCAAATGCGGTCCATAAAAATAAGTACAACGAAATATTCTCAAAAGAGCCTTGCGCGTTGTGTAAGAGACTCAAGAAGTTATTACCCCCCCCCCCCGCCACCTATTATATATAGCAAAACAAATCCGCGTCGCAAACCGGCGCATTGTTCCGCGGCTTTCCGCGGAGCTTCTCTCTTTCGCGGACCCTTGCGCGGTCAGGGATATGAGCATGGATTACGTCACAAAGACTGCTTTTACGGATAAAGACCTGCTCAATTATGGAGGTTGTTTTATGGTTTTTAGAGAAGCGGCGCGTGTTAAGCGGCACGCGATTTTCGTTATTATCCTTTGGATATTCGGTTTTCCCCTCTCCGCGCAGAATCAACGCTTTGGACTTGGAAATCTCTCCTTTTCCCTGTCCCCCAAAGTACTGAAAGACGGCTCTATAACCGATGTATCTTTCGGTTATACATACGCCCCTCACAGCGCGGGACTGTTGCGTCTTCGATTTTCCAATACATCAGAGAATGAACAGTTTGATGAAACGGTCCCGGACTCCCTCAACGCCAGTGAAAGCAGCGCGTTTGAAGTCTTCCTGACGCCCTTTGAGTATGCGTTCCTTAACAAGGAGCGTATACAACTCAAGGTCGGGGGCGGCGTGTACTATGAATATTATACCCTGACGGAGAAAGGCTTCTTTGATATGCCTGTTTTGGAAACGCTGGACAAGGAGCGGGTGAATTCGTTTTCCAACGACCTTACAAGGCATAACATCGGACCAAATATCGCGCTAGGGTTTAATTATCAGTCGGAATGGTTTACCCTGACAATCAACGCCGGGGCTGTCCCGATATTCTACCTGAACGCGCGGCAGGATATGGGAATTACGCCGCTTATGGACCCGCATAACGCTGATTATTCGCAAGATACATCAGGGGGACCGTATTTGTACGCGGATATTACCGCCGTGCTATTTAAGTATGCGTCCCTTGCGCTCTTATACGATTATTCCGCATTAGATTATCAGGTCATTGATTTTGACGATCAGTTCAAATGGCGGACGCCCGAAAGTAAGGTAGTATCCCAGTCCTTGAAACTGGAAGTGTGCGCGTTACTTCCATTAGGAGGCGCTATCTATACGCAGATTGGTTATGGACATACCTTTGATTCGACTCAGGTTAATTCCGCTCCCTTGGTAGAGAGCGGTAAAGATTATTTGATACTCACGATGAAAACAATACATTAAAAGGAGAGGAAGATGAAAAAGACGATTATTGTACTTTTGACGGCGTTGACCCTCGCGCTTATCGGGTGCGACACAAGCGGCGGCGCGGGCAACAGTAACCCGAATAATCCTGATAATCCGAATAATCCGGTCGGTCGGTACGCGAAAGAACTATGGGGCGAATGGCTGCGGATGGACACAGGCGACAAGTGGTACCTATCGGATAACGCGGTCAAGATAAACAACCAGACCGCTTCGATAACCGCGTCCCTCGTGAAGCAGTCGGAGCGGGTCATTGAAGTAACGGACGGGGGCAGGAAGTACTACCTCTACGCATCGCGCGTGGCGAACGCCCGCTTCACCGGCTCGGTGGCGAATGTCGCGGGCGCGTCTCGCGCTATCGGCGGCGGGAGCGTCCGTGTGGCCATCGCTAACCTCGGCAATAAAGCCAATGAAGTAAGCGCGGTTACCAACGTGGACGGGGTC
>JAIRNA010000008.1 GCA_031258305.1 Treponema sp.
AACCTGCTCCTTTAACAAGAGTTACATAAGTATCAGGATAAATCAAACACTTATCCATGAATCTTCGAGGGATTGATAAAGTTATCCCATAACTTTGAGTATCCAACTCTATATTATAAGAACTAGAATCAATACCTATTTCCCTAATCAACCTTGAAGTCTCATTAAGCTCCTTATCCGTAAACTCCAGAGTAAATATATAATCCTCTCCTACAAGATAAGCTTTATTATCCCCTGACTGTTCCCAGAGAGTATAAGCTTTTTCTGACTCAAATTTGTATTGATATTTTGATCTATCATTCGAATCAATCCGACTTGCCGAAGTACATGTTACTCTGATATTAGAAATATTAAAACTCATAATAAACCTCCAAATAATAATTCATCATATATAATAATTTAAACTCGTTACCTACTCTAGTATCTCTTTAGGTATTCTACTTTCATTGATCTCAACTACTAAATCCCAATCCTCTATCTGAACTGGTACTTTAAGAAATCCATCCACAGATTTAAATACCTTTTCAATATACTCATCTTCACTCCAAATATTCACTCTAACTTCATCTTTACTCATTACTACCCAATACTCCCTCACCCCTAATCGATAATATTCACCTTTTTTAGTATATAAATCTGTAATTCTACTTGAAGGGGATACTATCTCTACTATCAGTCTAGGAATACCCTCATACACCTTACCATTAAATTTGGAATGATCACAGATAATAGTAAGGTCAGGTTCTCTCATACTATGTTCTTCAGTCTTAAGATATAAGTTAGAACCATAAGGTTGACAAGGTGAACTTCTTAAATAATTTCCAAATTGAATAGTTAATTGAGAAATCAACCATTCATGTATAGGTGAGGCTCCTCCCATCATATAAGGGCTGCCATCGTCTAATTCAACCTTACTACCCTCATAATTTTCATATCTCTTAAGGAATGTAGAGATGGACATTTTCCTCCTTAATTTCAAAGGTACTGTTGAATACTTTGATTTTTTTTTACTATTTAATATAGCCATAGTAATTTCTCCTTTTACCTTTTATTCCATAAAGTATCTGTTCTCATTATAATAAGTTATGTGGGAATATGCAAGAAAGAAAGCGATAATCAAACGAATTCGATTACCGCTCCCTTCGCACCCGTCTGTGGTTTATTTAAGTCATACCAGTTTTGCCAGGGACTCCGCGGTAAAACCGAGATGTTCCGCCACCTTGTCCGCGGGACCGGATTCCCCGAAACGCTCTATCGAGAAAACAGCGTCCGCAAGCCCTTCCCAACCGCACTTCACGCCCGCTTCAGCAGCGACAATCCGTACGCCGAACGGAATGATTGCCGTCTTTATGGAGTCAGGCTGGCGTTCAAACAGTTCTCGACACAATATCGACACAACGTGAACCTTTTTACCGTTCTTTTCCGCTATTGCCGCGGCTGACAATGCGAGGTTCACCTCAGATCCTGCCGCGATTATCACCGTATCAGGATTTTCCGCCTTCTTAACGATATAAGCGCCCGTCCTGATGGTATTCTTCCAATCCGGGTCGTCCTTGGGAAAAACCGTGATATTCTGCCGCGAAAGCGCTAAAACCGTGGGACCATTCCTGTTTTCCATAGCCATTTCCCAAGCCATAGCCGTCTCTTCGGCATCTCCAGGTCGGAGAACCGTTACCCCCGGAATGAGGCGGAGAGAGGCTATGGTTTCAACGGGCTGGTGCGTGGGACCGTCCTCGCCGACATAAATGGAGTCGTGCGTGAGAACATAGATGACCGGCTGTTTCATCAGCGCAGACAGACGGAGAGCCGGGCGCAAATAGTCAGCGAATACCATAAAAGTGGAGCAGAAGGCGCGCAGTCCCCCATGCAGGGTTATTCCATTGGAGACGGCAGCCATTGCAAACTCGCGAACGCCGAAGTGTAGGTACCTGCCCATACGGTCGCTTTTGGAGAAAGGCCTGGACGTGAAGCCAACGGCGTTTGGTCCCTTTAGGTCCGCGGAACCGCCGACAAGGTTTAGGTTTACTGCGGCTATGGCACCGAGAGCTTTGTTTCCCGCAGCGCGTGTGGCTACCTTATCACCCACAGCGTAATGCGGCATATCCACAGGCGTATATGCGTCTGAATAAAACAAATCCCACTCGGATCGTTTCTCCGGATTTTTCTTTGACCATGATTCAAACTTCTTTTGCCAGTCCTCATGGTTTTTCTTCCATTCCACCTGTTTTACCTTGAAATAAGCCGTCGACTCCGGAGCGACAAAGAAATCGCCGACTATGCCGAGCGCGGCTTTTGCCGCAGTAACCTCGTCAGCGCCTAGAGGCGCGCCGTGAGCGTCAGCCGTGTTCTGCTTGTGCGGCGCTCCCTTGCCGATAATTGACTTGAGCACGATGAGGCTGGGCTTTGCGGTTTCGGCTTTCGCCTCTACAACAAGACGGACGATTTCGTCAAAATCGTACATAGAGCCATTCAAGACCTGCCACCCGTAAGCGCGGTACCGCGTTGCAACATCCTCGGTGAAGGACAATTCCGTGCTTCCATCAATAGTAATCTTGTTGGAATCGTAAAACACGATGAGTTTACCGAGGCCAAGATGTCCTGCAAGGGAGCTTGCCTCACTGGAAACACCTTCCTGTAGACAGCCGTCTCCACAAAGAACATAAGTATAATGGTCAACAACCGTATCTTCAGGCGTGTTAAAGCGAGCGGCAAGCATAGCTTCGGCTATAGCCATACCGACACCCGTAGCAAAACCTTGTCCCAGGGGGCCTGTGGTGGTTTCTATACCGCCGGCCATGCCGTATTCCGGGTGTCCTGCGGACCGTGATCCGATTTGACGAAATGTCTTGATGTCTTCCATAGTAACATCCTTGTACCCCGAAAGGTAGAGGAGGCTGTAGAGGAACATAGAGCCGTGTCCTGCGGAAAGCACGAAACGGTCCCGGTCAACCCATTTGGGGTCGGACGGGTCGTGCTTGAGAATCTCTCCGTAAAGTACGGCGCCTAGTTCCGCGGCGCCCAGTGGAAGCCCGGGATGCCCAGAATTCGCTTTCTGAATGGCGTCCATACTTAATGCCCTCACGGTCAACGCGGTTTTTTCTAAATTTTCTTTCTCCATAGTAATTTTATCCACAAAAGAACTCCTTCGCTATTTTCCAAGATTTTTTAACAGTGTAACGTATCACGGGACGAATGTCTACATATACTTTCGGATAATTCTCTCTTACAAAGTGAAAAAGAAAAAGAGTGAATAATGAATCATATTTAATGTCGATCAAAAAGCTATAAAACAGGGCTTGAATTTTTCCTAAAAAAAGTCCAAGCTTTGTTTAATGACAAAAAATCTAACCGTGGGGAATCCCGCGCTTTTAATAGTCGGTTTTACAGTTCCTCTCCTTATCGGGAACCTGTTTCAACAGTTTTATAACATGGCCGATGCGTTCATCGTAGGGCGCACCATCGGTATCGAGGCGCTTGCGGCTGTCGGTTGTACCGGTAGCATCAATTTCCTTATCATGGGGTTTATGATGGGGTTTACCCAAGGGCTTTCCATTATAACATCCCAGCGTTTCGGAGCTGGTGATGATCGGGGCGTCAAAAAAAGCTTCGCAGTCAGTATCGTTCTAGGATTTTGCATAACCGCTATTCTTATGCTTATAAGTATCCCGTCGGCGCGTTCCCTTTTGATTCTGCTCAATACGCCTGAGGAGATATTCTCCGCCGCGTATGCTTATATAATCGTTATCTATTGGGGCTTTCCCGCGTCGCTACTCTTCAATATTTGTTCTAATATGATGAGAGCTGTCGGCGACAGTATGACGCCGCTCATAATCCTCGTCATAGCTTGTATTATCAATATCATACTTGACTATACCTTCATCTTGATATTCAAAATGGGTGTTGAAGGAGTGGCTTACGCTACGGTTATCGCGCAAATCGCTGCGGGTCTCCTCTGCGTACCTTATATCATCAAAAAATTCCCATCTCTCCATATTTCAAAAGAGGATTGGAAACTGAACAGGCAGGAAATATGGGCGCATATCCGCGTGGCTCTTCCTATGGGGTTTCAGATGAGCATCATCGCCATCGGCGCAGTCGCGGTTACCTTCGCTCTGAACAATCTGAAAAACACCATTGCCGTTGCCGCATTCGCCGCAGCACAAAAAATTGATATGTTAGCCACAATGCCATTAGCGTCATTCGGAGCGGCAATGACTACCTATTCGGCACAAAATTTCGGCGCAAGACGCATCGACCGTATCAAGAAAGGCGTCATTCAATGCTTCGCCATATCCGGCACTTTCAGTCTCTTTATGGGGGCGCTCTATTTCTTTGTGGGAGAATATATTTCCGCTCTGTTTCTGGGATCAGGACAAACCGAAGCTGTGAGACTCTCCCATCTTTACCTGAAGATAAACGGCGGTCTCTACATTCTACTCTCGTGGCTCTTTATAGCGAGACAGTCGTTGCAGGGTCTCGGCAATAGCATTGTGCCTACCATAGCGGGTATCATGGAGCTTTTCATGCGGACCTTTGCCGCGATTTTCCTATCCGCCATTTTTGGTTTTACCGGTATCTGTTTTGCGAGTCCTCTGGCATGGGTCGGGGCATGTATTCCCCTCACCATTGCCATTGTTTTGACGGTCAAAAAATTGTCAAGAAAATCATCCAATAAAAAACGGCAAATTTAATCTCAGGGGGTTTAATTCCCCGCCGCTCTGTGGCGGGGATTTTTTATTGGATAAAGCCCATTCCTGATCTTATACCATGAACGAAGACGCTCGGAGGAATCCTCCCCAGTGCTGGTTATCTCACTATATCATAAAATGTGATACGGAAAGCGGTATGTTGGAAGACGGCAGCGCAAGAAATGTTTCACGTGAAACATAGGGACAGACACAGAAGCGGGAGGCTCTTATGGCGGGTTGTGTAAAACTGGTTCGTGGGAAAAATTGTCGACAAACCGCCGTTTACGGTGTGTTGAGAGACGGCGGCACAAGTAAACAGCGAATTACACGCCCAGACGATTGATAAGCGTATCAAGCATAGAATTGACTGTGTTGATGAACCGCGCCGCGGCTTCATACCCATGCTGGTATTTCAACATATTGGCAAGTTCTTCGTCCATATTGACGCCGGAGACGGACTGGCGCATATCATTCAGTTGCTTCATCACCAGATTCTGAGTCTCAAGCATACGCCCGCTCTGCTCGCCTAATAACCCCACGCGCCCCACCGCATCCGCGAAGTAGTCGTCAAACGTACCTTGCTTGCCGACCATGACCTCTGTGTTGCGGATGGACGCAATGGCGATCGCTGCATCCCCATTACCCACATTAGCGGGGCGACCGTTCACGCCGAAACCAGCGGCAACAGACGAGGGGTCCTTCACAAGCGACGGATTCACTTCAAGCCATCCTGCCGGGTGGGCTATCGGCGATGCCGCATAGTCCATTGCCCCGCCACGGAGAGCAGCAACCGCGTCAGCCCTTTGCCAGTCAAAAGCGCCATCAGGACCGCTCGCGTTCAGTACGCCCGCGTATCCGTTCAGAAAACGTCCGGAATCCTCGATATGCCGAATCACGAAGTCCGGTTGCTCTGCAAGGGCGGTCGGCGTACCTTTCAGGGAAAGCCGCCCCTCGCGGTTCAATCGGGCAACTACGTCCGCGCCTGAATTGTTAATGCGGCTGACAACATCGGCAACTGTGTCTGTTGGATAATACCGCACCTCAACCGTGCCTTCACCCGCAGACAAGGTAAGCGTCCCTTCAAGCCCAATCTGCGCCCGTTCCTCAAGGATATTCACCCCGTTTATACGGAAAATGTACGACGTATCGTCAACACCGTCTCCGTCGCGGTCGTAATTACCATTCACATTAGTGACAAAATCGTGTTCGGTGAAGAAATTTTCACCGGTTACGCCGTTTAAACCAAAGGCCGAGCGATGAACTTCATTCACTAAATCAGCGAAATTCATGGTCATAGAATCCAGACTGCGAATCTCTTCGGCCACGGTTTGGTCACGGAAATCAACGAGTCCAGCAATGGATCCGCCCCTGAAATAAATGTCTTCACCAGTGTCGGACCACGTGATTTTGGAATAACCCTGTGTTCCGTCAGGCAAAGCGGGCGCTGGTGTAAGGGAGAACTGTCTACCGATTCTTCCTTGTACCAAAACCATGCCCGCGGTATGCACCATAAATTCATCAGGATCATGGCTGTCAATGGTAACATCTACGAGACTTGAGAGCTTATCCACTAAAAGGTCCCTACGGTCAAGAAGGTCGTTAGGATTGTCTCCCTGAGCACGGACTTCCTCTATCTGTTGGTTCAGCCCTGCGATTTCACGAGACAATTTGTTCACTTGGTCGAGTCGCAAGGTAATGTCCTCGTTTGCCATGTTCTGTAGTCCCTTGAGGCTGTTATATCTGTCATGGATGGCGTCCACTAATGTTTTACCACGCTCAATGACCGCATTGCGAGGAGCGGTATCCGTAGGATAGGTCGCCAGTTCCTGCCATGAGTCCCAGAAGGCATCCATTTTACTGCGAATGGAATTCTCGCCCGGCTCAAGGTAGACTTGTTCCATCATACGGATGTAGGGGTCGTAGGCTTGCCAGTAGCCTCCTCTGCCGGACTGAGACGCAATGCGCTTGTCCAGAAGCTGGTCACGCACACGCTCGATACGCTCAACCGTCACGCCCATACCGATTTGTCCTGCGGAATTCTCACGGTTCAATCCGGGAAGGTAAATGGGCGCGAATGTTGATAATTGCGCCCGCTGTCGGGAATAGCCTTCTGTGGAGGCATTAGATATATTGTGTCCGGTGGTATTGATTGCCTGTTCGTTTGCGCTTACAGCGCGTTTGCCAATCTCTATGCCGGTAAATGTTGAAATCATATTTGCTCCTCAATAGTATCTCTTTTCAATATCGGCAAACAACGTGGAATTCTAAAACGGAAGTCAATAATTTGCGTAAGTGAATTAGAATCGAGGGTAATATTATAACACTGCTATTATGATTTTCCACTTCACAACATATGGTCTATCACCAATGCACGCATATCGGCTTCTATTTTTACACCTTTTCTCGAATAGATATTTCCGTTTGCGACCGGGAAAGCCGCCTTCATAAAGGCTTTTAGAGTCGTCTTGGACTCTTCAAGATAAAGGGCGAGACTGTCATTGGCGAGACGCACTTTGAGAGCGCGTTCCTTGATGTTACGATAGACATCCGCAAGTTCACGGCGCTCATCTTCAGGCAGTTTCGCTATGAGCGTGTAAAAATGAGGCGTATTCCCTTCAGTGTCAACGGAACCCGAAAACAGCTCCATGCGCTCTTTTTCCAGCATCTCAAACTGCTCCTTGTAGCCGTTCATTGAAAGGAGAAGTTTCTCGAAATCCGCCCATTCACGCTTCATCACCGCAGAACGCACAGCAACCTGCGTATCGTTGATTTCGCCGAGGAGATCGTTTTCCTGCTCAAGCACGTGGCGTTTCTGTTCATAATTCATATCCATGAATTTTAGTATCGGCAAAAAACGGCGTTTCTCAAGCTCTAGCGCGTGGTTTTCTTTTGCGCGGTAAGTCCTATCAGAGCAAAAAATAAACAGACTACCGTTCCTCCGGAAAACACAATGAGCGAATTGATAAACCCTATACCGACAACGGACAAGACGCTCATCTTGTTGATAAATTCCTGATACATAAGAACGAGGATGTTAAAAACAAAAGGCAGAATAAACAACATAGGAATCCCTATCCATTGAGGTTTTCTTTTTGCACGGAAGCGCCAGCCTAAGATGATGACCGATATAGCGATAGGAAGAAAAACCACCGTTTCAAAAACGCGGTACACGATGTTGGCTTGGAATATCTGCGGGACATAGCCGCAATCGCCGAATTTTTTTTCGGCGCGAAAAAGATCACCGATGAAAAAGGAGTCAAGACCCTTCCGTATTTTTGACAAAAGGATGAAATCATCATAATTAATGTCGAGAAGTATTTGGGCATTTTCAAAAAGATCCGCGTCAGTTCCAATTATTGTTGGATCAAACTGTTCGCCGTTCTCTATGGAGCGTAGCATAAGAAGGAGTCTTCCATCCTTGTCCTCCTGCGGGAACGCTTTGCAATAGGGCGTTTTTACTTGGTACAAGAGGCGGTTTTCTCCGTCAATTGCAGTAATTTCAACGTCTCGACCGTAAGCGGCGTCTAGGGAAACCGAAAGATACTTGATACGCATCACGACGCGGCCATTTTGAGCCGGTAGAGAATAGAAGGCTTCAGGTATGATTTCTACGGGGTCCTTGTCATTTGGGAAAAAAGCCAAAGACGCGGCTTTCTCCTTACTTAAGGCGAGAAAATTCACTACGTCTGGGTCGTCCGGATTCTTTGTGGCGAGTCCATAGAAAATATGGTAAGCTTTGAGCCAATTTTCATCGTCTATTGACAGATAGCCGTTCTTTTTTTCGCGGTAGAACGCAAAAGCTTCGATTTCTTGGGGTGAAGGCTCCATCTGATTTATAGCCTTCCATGCATTAGCCTTAATAAGAACAGCCTGTCTGTATTCTGGACCATTCCTTCTGGCAAGCCGCGCTCCCACGTCCGCAAGCCAATGCGCATCGTAAAGCCGTTTTTCATCAAGCGCCTTCTGGGCTTGTTCAAGCGCAGAGGCGGCATCCATAGGCTCAGTCAATTTCATTTCGTATTTTGTAGGATTTCTATCGCTATATAAATTTTTCAATTTGTTGTTTGCATTTGCAAGTCGCATTTCAAAGGCGTTTATCTGAATCTGTTCCTCCAAAGGCTTTATTTCCTCACTTTCTGCCCAAATACGCTTACAAATCAGCATAGATTTTTCCGCGTCTAACCATTTACCATTATTGGCTTCTCGTTGGGATCTTTCCTTCGATTGGAGAAAGAGTTCTCCATTGAATACCAGGGTTTCCTGGTAATTTTGGGAAAGCGGCTTGACAAGAAAGAAGAGAGCGCCGTAAATCACGGATACACAAATCGCGGTAACGACCGACGACGTTATGAGCGAAAAGAAATATGCTGAAAAACGAGGGAAAGGATCCATGTTTTCTATTCGAATCCCAAAAGGAACGACAAGTCCCGACAGAGCTATCGCGGGGAAAAAAGTACATACATCCAGCAAGCCTCTTATAAGCCGCCACTTGACCGCATATATAGGTAAAGGCGCGGGTATACCAGGCGATACATAGCGAAACGCCATAACCATGATACAGGATGCCGCGATATAAACCGCGACGATAATGGGAGACGATAATTTTTCAGATAGTCTTTTATTCATAACGCCTCCTTTTTTGTCTTTTGATCAAGTAAACTGCGCCGGTCGCGCCTATAATGAGTAAACCCATAGCACAGAAAACCAAGGGGTTTATAAGAGACGTGGAAATTCTGTCTCCAATGATCGAAAGCAAAATCCTTTGCGTCCGACTTGAGTTCATAAACAGCTCGAACATCAAAATTCCACCGAACGCGACAAATCCGAGGAACAGGTTTGCCAGAGCCCATACGCTTAAATCCATGATGAAACGCATAGAAACGAGCAGGACGACGAGTCCCGCAGTATATACAGCGAGGTTGGCGATTCCCATTTTCTGTAGTTGGTCAAGATTTTCCGCGAGATACAAAAAATTCTTAACGACGTTCTGAACGAAAATAAACCTATCCACCTTGAAGGAGAGAGGTTTCGCGGAATTAGGCTCAAACGGCGCTTGCGACTCAGGTATCAACGTTCCATCAAAAGCGACGGATGGAAACGGTGAGTCTGCGGTGAGACGCACTGATTTTCGTCCATCATTTGTGCTTACGATGAGTCCGGCTCTTGCCAAAGGAACAGACTTTCCCCTAATATCTGGAGGAGGCGGAAGTTGGGTGGTTGCCCATGCGGACAGGAGGGTCCATCCGACAGCTAGGAAGAAAATAGTTATGATGGAAGGAATAACCCGAATTTCCCTCCGCGCCGTGTAACTCAGACTCAACAAAACCGAGAGATAGAGTGTGGGCGGGATTCCTGTACGCCCTGCGTCAAAGAATTTCCAAAGAGAAAAAACAGGCAGTATTATCATATCCGCATTTATTTCATTTACTTGGAAGAAAGAGATTACTATCCATACCATCAAAACAGACACGAAATAGAGACTGAAAATGTAACACACCCTCGCTATACTTTTCACAATATAAGATTATCATTTATACGTCTTTCTTGCAAGCCTTTTTTGTCGTACCATTCGGCAAACCTCCGTCTCATTTTGTCGGAACAAGACATCCATGACGAAAAGGCTTGATTATTTTGATGTTTGACATTACAATAGGAGAATGTCAATCTTGGTAGAACATGATAAACGCCGCAGTGAAATTCTTGAACAAGCGATTGATGTCTTTGTGAAAGAAGGTTTTGAAAATACCACGTTTCAGAAAATAGCGGAACGTTGCAACATTACGCGGACGACTCTCTATATCTACTTTAAAAATAAGCGGGAAATCTTCAATTACAGCATCAAACAGCTTATGAAGACAGTTGAAACGGATATTGTCTCTATAAAAGAGGACGAATCCAAGAACTGTATTGAGAAACTTGCTTTGGTTTTCTCCATCATTATCGACAGACTTGGAGAAAATCGACGGCTTCTCTCTGTGATTTTAGATTCTTTGCAGTGTTATGCGAAGAGTCTAAAGGATGCGGAAGGAGTCGCCAATCCTAAGAAAAAAGGAGAAAGAGGCGTATCCCCTGAAAAAAGGGTACATCGCAGGACTATACGGATACGCCACATACTCGCGGGCATAGTTATACAAGGTATAGAAAATGGTGAACTACCCCAAAATTCGGTTGGGTATATAGGAAAATTGTTATACGCCCTCCTTGAATCCGCGGTTTTTCGCCTCGTGGTGCTTGAAACAGCGTCTCTCGAAGATTTAAAGCGAAGCGCACACCTGATAATTTACTCCCAAGGGAAATCCCCCCCGCCCATCACCCAGTCAACATATTGAACTGCGGCGCGCGGCGAACGTCCGTTGAACCACTTCTCCCACAAAAGAGCATTCTCACGGAATTTTCGTCTGCCCGTTTCATCAAAAACCACGCCCCGCTGTTGCGCTATCGCCACTGCTATATGGATGAACAGTTCTTGATCCGGCGCTGTAAATACAATGGTTAACCCGAAACGATCGGACAAGGAGAGTTGTTCCTGTTCCGCATCAAAAGCACGGGGTCCATCGGAAAAACGCTCCCTGATAAAGTGACGGCGGTTGGTCGCCGCGTAAACAACCGTATTCTCCGGACGCTTTTCTACACCGCCGTCGAGTAAACTCTTGAAGCAAGTGAAGGTGTCGTCTACTGTCTCAAAAGAGAGGTCGTCTATGAATATAACGAAACGCGGTCCCCGACATGAAAGTTCTTTCATAAGAACTGGAAGCCGATTCAAGTTATCCTTACCCAGTTCTACGAGGCGCAAGCCTTTGTCTACGTATTCGTTACAAACAGCTTTAACTGTAGTGGATTTTCCCGCACCTCTGTCCCCGTAGAGTAGGATGTTATTCGCTGGTTTTCCTTCCAAAAAACGCTTCGTATTCGCGATGACCGCTCTCCGTTGATCTTCATACCCGAAGAGATCCGAAAGCCGTACCGGGTCCGGGGACAGAGCCGGTACGAGTCGTCCCTCCCATCGAAACGTAGTCGAAAACGTCAGAACGCCCGCGCCACCCGCATAAACATCCCGCTCGAAGGCAGCAAACGCTTCAGGAACCGCGAAAGGGTTTTGTACTGGCGCACCGGAACCGAATGTACCTTCCACGTTCCACAGGGCGCGGGCTTCCGTCTCAATGCGGGCCGCCGCTTGCGGGGTTTCACCACGCGCGCTCTCGGCAATATAGAATCCGAGAGCGCACACATCAAAAGCGGCTATTTCCGACAGCCGACTGAAGTCCATTTCGGCGACTGTCTCCAAAAGTCTTGCGGATCTTCCAAACCTTTCCACAAAGCGGGTAAAGGCGTTGTCATCAAGACGGGCGAAGCGGTAGACCGACTTTGCCCACGACGGTTGCCCGTTGTCAACGAATTCACGGACAAATTCCGCCCATGCGCACACTCCACGGGCGCAGTCTTTTTCACCGTTTTTTCCGTCAACACTGGAGAGCAGTTCCACAAACGCCCGCATAAGCGGAGAATCTTTCACCGCAGTAAACATAGCCAATCCATTAAGAGCGGCTTCTATTGCTGGTATGTTCATAATTACTCCTAAATACTTCCGAACCGCGCCATATTTGTCGGGGTCTCGAACACGTCGACGGCGCTCAATAATCCTGATTCAACTGAAAAATCCGATAAGCTCGCTTGCATCTGCTCAAAAATATGGCAAGCGATACGTTCCGCACTAGGATCTCCGGCAAAATACGGTATATCGTTGAGATTACTATGGTCAAGCGGGGCGATAACCTGTTTGAGGCATTGCTTCACACACCCGAAGTCCGCGAGCATGCCGCCTTCATCCAAGGATTCGCCTTTGAGCCAGACGCGCACACGGTAGTTGTGTCCATGGATGTTCTCACACTTTCCGAAATAGTGAGCCAAGAAATGTGCAGCCGCGAAATCAGCTTCAATCCTAATAGTATACATGATAACTCCTCGTTTTTTAATGAATAGTAAATGATTTCCTGTGGTGTTGTACAAGAGTGAAGTGGAGTCGGGGAACAAGTTTTATAAAATCCTTGTTCCCTTCCGTTTTTAGAGGCATTCTAATCAGAGTATCAGTCTTTCTTTGTTAGTTTTCCGTTTTCAAAAATATAATTTGCTTGAGACAGGTATTTTTCCGGTATAGTGATGCTACAGTTTTTCGCCGCATCCAGATCAAAGAGCATGTCAGATTCCGAAGGGTCGGTGAGGAATTTGACAGGAATTTCCGATGGTGTTTTGCCTTTAAGGATATCTACCGTGATGTTACCGGTAGCGATGCCGGCTTTGTAGTAGTTGAAGCCTGCCGCTATCATACAACCGCCGTTCTGCGCCGCGGTGACATCTCCGGAAAAGATAGGTTTCTGTGCCGCGCCGAAGACTTGCACAAGCGCCGGCAGCGCCGAGAATACCGTGTTGTCTGTCGTAAGGTAAATGCCGTCTACCCTGTCAATGATAGATTCGGCCGCCTGACGCAGTTCAGCAGAATTGTTGATGGATTGGGTGACAAGCGTCAAGCCGAGCTTCTCGCATGCGTCTTCCACAATACCTAAAGCCGTGATTGAATTCGCCTCAGAACTGGTGTAGATGTAGCCCAATGTGGAGATGCCCGCAATTTCCTTAAACAGCGTGATGTGGTCGGCAGTGGGAATGGCATCCGACAAGCCGGTTATGTTACCATCTCCACGTTCCAAGGTCGATACCAGTTTTGCGCCTACTGGGTCTGTCACCGCAGAAAACACAACAGGCGTTTCTTTCAACGTGTTAGCGAGAGCTTGCGCTATGGGCGTGGCGATGCCAATAGCAATATCAACGTTGTCTGATTTGAATTTGTTGGCGATTTGCGAAGCCGTGTTTACGTCCCCATTAGCGTTTTGGAGATCAAAGACGACGTTAAGCCCACTCGCCTTAAGTGCATCCTGAATTCCCTGTTCGCATGCATCCAAAGCTTCGTGCTGGACTATTTTCGCAATACCAACGCGGTACGATCGCTCATCCGACTGATTCTGCGCCGCAGGCGCTTCCGCCTTTTTCACGCAACCGACCAATCCTACAATAGCGGTAATAACCGCCAATCCTATGATTCTTTTCATAGAAATCCTCCTCAAAAAGTAAGTATAAATAAAAAGCAAAAAAATTACAAGTGATCATTCTTTCCAAGCTCTTGTATAAAGGAACATAATTGACATTTTTTAGAAAATATATACACTCATTAAAAGGGGGTTGATTATGCAAATGACGATTCGGTGGTTCGGCGCGAAATTTGATGCCGTTACCCTTGAACAGATACGGCAAATACCTGGGGTGAAGAGTGTCATTACGACACTTTATGGCAAACTGCCCGGCGAGATTTGGCAAAAAGACGAAATAGCGGCGCTTAAAGCTACGGTAGAGGCGGCCGGATTGACCATTGCGGGTATTGAAAGCGTCAATATCCATGACGCAATCAAGACAGGTGTTTCGGAACGGGACTTTTTTATAGAAAACTATATCACGACCCTCAAACATTTGGGAGAATTGGGGATCAATCTCGTGTGCTACAACTTCATGCCGGTTTTTGACTGGACGCGCACGGATTTGGCAAAAGAACGCCCGGATGGAAGTACGACTATGGCTTACGACCAATCTGTCATCGACTCCATTGACCCAAACGATATGCGGTCCCTCTTGGAACGCCAATCAAATGGCTTTACGCTCGCGGGCTGGGAACCAGAGCGCCTCGTCAAACTCAAGGAACTGTTCACCCTTTACCGGGATGTTGATGAGACGAAACTCCGCGCAAACCTGAAATACTTTCTCGAAAGCGTTACGCCGGTATGTAGAAAATACGGCATAAGTATGGCGATTCATCCAGACGACCCGGGGTGGTCGGTTTTCGGTCTGCCTCGCATCGTCAAAAACAAGGACGATTTGTTGAACCTGCTCGCTATGGTTGACGACCCGTGTAACGGCGTAACCCTCTGTACCGGCAGTCTCGGTACAAACCCCGCAAACGATATTCCGGACATCATCAAAAGCCTCAAAGGGCGTATTCACTTTGCTCATATTCGCAATGTTCTGCACACGGGTCCCGGGCGGTTTGAGGAATCCGCCCATCTGACGAGCGAAGGTTCTCTGGATATTTTTGCCATAATGCAAGCTTTGTTCAACACGGGCTTCAACGGAATTATCCGCCCAGACCATGGGCGTAACATCTGGGGTGAAAAAGGTATGCCCGGATATGGACTTTTTGACAGAGCGCTTGGAGCATGTTATTTAACCGGATTGTGGGAAGCGATTGAGCGGGGAGGAAAGTAGGTTTTAAATTATATTTTTCAAAACATATTGAAAAATATTGTAAATAAAGAAACAACAGGATCAATTCGAGCGTCTGCCGTCATTTTTCCCCATAAGAAAAAGGTATTCGTAATTAGATTCTTCGGTATCTTTGATCCAATCGTTTGTCCATTTCATAGCGGACATTACATTTTTTTTATGACTGATTTTCCTTAATTCGATGATACGTCCGTGTGCGTTGAGAACATCGCTCAATTCGTTTGCCGCGGCTCTACCGCCCGAGCTATACGACAAGATAATATAATCCGCGTCTGTTTCTTTTATTAACCTTTCGATGGCGTTTACGGCGATGAATCTTCCATCAACTCCTTTTCTGAAATCCTCGAACACAGAACAGGATCTTAGGTCTGAGGTATCGGCTCTTCGGTTCGCTTTTCCGACAAGAATCGGCTTGTCGTTCAAGCATATGGTTGTCCAAATGTGGTAATATGAAGCGTAACGGACACGCGATGGCGGCATTTTTTCGTTGTTTGAACCATAAGGCGGATCAAAATAGGCTATCTTTATTCCCGAAGGCACGTGCTTTAAGGCGTCAAAAACGTCGCAATTCATCACTATGTTTTCTTTTTCGTTAATCCATAGATCGGGAACTTCTAACTTCATACCATTATATGAACGCGGTGACCATTCGCTTAAACATTCGCTTAAATAAGAGGCAAAATGTCCGAGCGTACTGTCAACTTTGTCTAGAGCGAGCATTAAACTCACAAGGGCAATAGAGCGGCTTATTTCGTTTAATTGTAATCGATCTATTTCCTCGCGTATGGCGTCTAATTTACGAGTGTTCTTTTTTTGCCACGGCTTTTTTAGACTATCGTTGCTGTTTGACACTTTGAACGAGCCATCGCCACCGTAATTTTCCGTAAACCAGCCGTCTATGGGTTTGAGCGAATTCAAGTGATCGATGAGCGGCTGATAGGACTGCGGCGCTTGCTTGTTCAATAAAAATGCGGTACTAAACACTTTTGAATACGGTGCAATATCATTGGCGTATACCTGAAAACCGAGTTTCGCATAAGCCTGACTGATTCTCGTCGAACCGGAAAATCCGTCAAAAATAGAATCGCACTCGATTGCACCTATCGTTTTTGTCATCGCAAGTATGTGGGGCAATAATTTCAATTTTGACCCGGCGTATTTTATCGCCTGCGTAAGCGGTACGTCAATGCTTACACCGTTACATTCTGCCATTTATAAACACTAACCGAAAACCAAAAAAACGGCAAGCGGAAATTTACGGTAATATTAAGGAAAATTTCGATTCTTTCAAAGAACATCCCATGTCCTCATTCTTTCGTCTATTCAATTTTGGAAAAATCTGTTATATTTATTTTATGGCGACTTTATTTGTTATCGGGACGCCCATAGGCAATTTGGGAGACATAAGTTTTCGCGCCGTTGAGACTCTGAAAGCCGTGCGCCTTGTCGCGGCCGAGGACACGAGACGTACGCTTAAATTGTTGACCCATTTTGGAATACGGGTTACGATGCTCTCTTGTCGGTCCGGTAACGAGAAAGTTGCGGCGCAAAAAGTGGTGTCCTTCTTGAACAGCGGCGGGGATGTAGCATACACAAGCGACGCCGGTACACCGGGCATAAGCGACCCTGGTTCCGCTCTCGTGCGAGCGGTCTCCGCCGCAGGTCACGTGATTATTCCTATACCAGGTCCATCCGCATTTGCGAGCCTGATAAGCGTATCCGGCGCAATGGACAAAACCATAATGTTTGAGGGTTTTCTGTCTCCAAAGCCCAGACGCCGCTGTATGCGAGTCAAAGAACTATTGGACACGGGAAACGCCTTTGTTCTTTATGAATCGCCCTTTAGAATAGTAAAGTTATTGCAGGATTTAGCCGAATTTGATAATGAACGTTATGTCTGTGTCGGACGAGAAATGACCAAGTTCCACGAGGAATACCTGCGCGGATCTGTCGCGGAAATTTTAACGGTTTTGAGTGGACGTTCCGAACAAATGGGCGAATTTTCCATTTTTGTTTCAGGAAAAATGTGCCGATAAGTAGAGTTAAGAGGATAATTATGATTAATACGATAGGTTCGATAGGTTCCATAAATCCTATTTTTCCGGATGGTAAGATCAATGCCTACAATCAGGCGAACCGCTTTACGTCAACAGATTCCATAAACCTCTCTTCGGAAGGCTTAAAAAAAAGTGAAATGTACAGGATAAACAACATTATTGATGCAGCACCGGACATACGTCTGGATGTTGTCGAGCGAATCAAGGAGCGAATCAATGACCCTTCGTATATCAATGATGAAGTTCTCGACGCCACCGCGGATAAGCTTATGGAAGCGTTCGGCTTCTTTGGCGAACTTAAATAAAAGCAGCAAATCATAGTGAGGAAAGGTTGCCGTGGGCGACACATACTTTAACATTGACCCGGAAGTTATCATAGGGACAGACACTATAAATCGCGCTGGTACGATATGTAGCAGATATGGCAGTAAGGTTCTGATAGCCGCAGATAGAACTCGCCATGAGAACAAGGAAACAGAACGTCTCATCGCCGTCTTGAAAGATTCTAATGTGGAAGCGATTCTTTTTGATGAGATTCCGTCGGTGGCTATGGCGGATATAGCGGAATCGGCGGCTGTTCTTGCCCGTGCGGCCCGATGTTCCGGTGTCATCGGTTTCGGCGGCATAACCACCCAAGCTGTGGCCCGTATAGCGGCGCTCATCGCCCACGCGGAAATAGATGTCTTTGACCTTCTGGACGGCAAATCTGTACAGAGTGGTTTTCTCCCCTATATTGCCATCCCTTCTATAAAAGAAGACTTCTTCTTGTTTTCAGACGAGTGTCTCTCCATAGACCCACGTGATAGAAGCGTCAAGCAGATAAGACTTCCCAAAGAACTCTGTAAAGCGGTCATTATAGACAATGGTTTCATATCTGAAGAAAACATCGCCTACGCTTTTGATGGATTCTGTATATCCGTTGAAGCCTACTGCTCAAAAAAAGCCAATTTCTTGTCCGATCCTCTGTTGGAACAGGCTATCTCCTTCTACGGTATGCTCATTGCGGGGCGCGATAAGAACGACATCCCCGGCCAAGCAGGTTTTCTCGCGTCGTTGGGCACCGCGCTGAGCGCTCCGGGTATGGGTTCCATTCTATCTTATCTTATGGCAAGGAGGTTCCCGACCGCAAAATCTCTGTGTGCGGCAGCTCTTTTGCCCAGAGTATTGGAAAGACTTTCGGTGACCCGCCCCGAAAAAATAGCCAAGGTCGCATCTCTGTTGGGTAAGTCTACCGAAAAGTTATCTATTGAAGAATCCGCGTCCCTGATAACTTCCTTTATCCATTTATCTTTGGACGCACAGAACATTAATCCGCACTTGCAAAGCGTGGGGTTACAGATCGACCCATTGATTCCCCTGACAGAGGCCGCTCGAGACCTCAATTGCGCGGGATTCTCCCCGTGGGCAGTCACTTCCGAAGAGCTTATTGGACTCATCAAACAGTCATTCTGATGGATTACTACAAACTGAAAAATATCCCTCGCACCCAGCGGCTTCGTAAAGTCCTGAAGATTCTGACGGCCGCTGAAATACAGTTCTGCAAAACAGGACAATGGGTATATACGAGTGATGAACTAAACGGACTGTTAAGCCTCATTGAAGGTGATTTTTCTGGACTATCAGCAATTGACTGGATGCGGGAGGCGTTGACCCGAGGCGGGAAAGATATCCACAGAGCGGTTAATGCAATGCGGCACCTCCTGCTCACGGAAACCGGACAGACGCCCGCGGATTGGGACGTTCTCGACGCTGAAAACAAGCTCGATACAGGAAAACGGATGGTTTTCAAAGGCGTGTGGGTGTATCTGGAGGATGTGCGGTCGCCTTTCAATGTCGGTTCTATGTTCCGCATAGCGGAGTCTTTCGGGGTTGAGAAGATTTTTCTTTCCTCGTTTACCGCTGACCCACGGCACAAGCGGGCGGAACGCACCGCTATGGGCTGTGTTGACGCGGTTCCCTGGGAACGAAACGAGCCGCCGTGGGAGCAGACGAGCATCTTCGCCTTAGAAACAGGAGGCATTCCCTTAAAAGAGTTCTCCTTTCCCCGAAACGGTGTGATGATTGTCGGATCCGAAGAGCTTGGGGTAAGTCCTGCAAACCTGGCGCGGGCGGATACATCGCTCAACAGAGTATCCATCCCGCTCTTCGGCGCAAAAGGCAGTCTCAACGTGTCTGCGGCATTCGCCATAGCTATGCATGCATGGGCGAAAAGTCTGATGGATAATAGTGAATAGTTCGTTATTTGAAAATTATGAGCTAGACTTTCTAATAGCGATACTTCGAAAAGCTTTATTATTTAGAGTCTATCTATAATGTGTCTACTTCTAGACAGACTTCCTTAAAAACCACATTTTCGTAGCATAAAAGCTGCGAAAATGCAAGGTCTGTCTGCAAAGTAACCGATTTTGTGGACAGACACTATTTAGTTATTTTTAATTTTAGGAGGAAACAATGAATCGTTTTGAAGCTTGGGAGCTTCTCAAAGAATACAACAAGGAAAAATTTCACCTTCAGCATGCGCTTACCATAGAAGGGGTGATGAAGTGGTTTGCCGAGAATGTGGATAATGGGGAAAAATACGACCCGGAATTCTGGGGCATCGCGGGACTTCTCCATGACATTGACTTTGAGCAATATCCACATGAGCATTGCCTGAAAGCGCCGCAGTTGCTCCGTAATGCCGGTGCGGACGAGGCGCTGATTCATGCAGTTGTGAGTCACGGCTATGGAATCACCGTTAACGTGGAACCGGTTCACTTCATGGAAAAGGTTCTCTTTGCCACGGACGAATTGACCGGCTTAATATGGGCGGTCGCTATTATTAGGCCGACGAAGAGCGTACAGGATTTGGAAGTGAAATCGGTGCGGAAGAAATACAAGACCCCGTCTTTTGCCGCGGGCTGTTCCCGCGAGGTCATCGAAAGAGGCGCAGTAATGCTTGGATGGGACTTGGATACGCTCGTAAAAAAAACTATTCTGGCAATGCGTTCATGCGAGGCATCTGTGCTTGCCGAAATGGAAAAACTCGCGTAAAGTTTTCGGAACTGGTTCATAAAACATGCTCGTTCAACAAGACCGTAGAGAGTAGGAACTAGGTTTTCACCGACAAGGTTGCGTCGCCAATGTTGGTGCAGTTCGCACATTTCAAGAAATATTCACCAACAACGCCTTCAACTAAAACCAGTGAAAAGGAGTATTTTTCTTTTAGTTGCGCGAAGAGAGATTCTGCCGCTATCACGCCTTCTCTATTTCCACTGAAAAGTCAAATTTATAGACACCTTCTCCCAAAAGAGAAACGCCTACCGTATCCCTGCCATAGTTGTCAAGGTGAAATTGCCTAATGGGTTGACCGTCAGGGACCTTGAGTCTTTCCCGAAAATATTTACCCATTTCGCTTCCATGCGGGAACGAACTTACTTGTTTCGGGTACATAACGCCGTCTATCGTTTGATTTCCTAAAAACAGTCCATCCATGCTTACGCCGTCATCCCAGATAATCTCAATATTGTCGTTATGACGGCGCTTCTTTCCTCTGCCGTCAAAATGGAGCGGGTTGAGCTGTTTTGGCGGGAATAAATTTGGATAGTTTCTTATATCCCGCGCCCGAATCTTAATGTATGCATCGTTTTTGTTCGTGTGATTTTTTGGATTCTGCCCCCAATTCAAGCCAGCCGAGTTCTGAGTAGCGCCGTTCTCGCCCAATAAAGTTAAAAGACAAATTATCGTCTGTTGTTCAACAATTTCTTTAAGCCCTCGTTCGAGACAGGAAATCGAATTATTGAGGACTTCTTTTATATATTCGTTCAAAGGCAGAAATGTATCAAAAGTGATCTCCGCGAGAATCTCTCTGTAAGGCGTGGTAAGTCCGCTTGACGAAAAATTAGCCGAACCGATCAACGCATGGACTATCTGCCCATTAGCCCGCCATACATAACATTTTGAATGAACCGGCAGTTGTGAATAAAAAATATCAATATTATCAATAGTTTTTTGAAGTCTCACCAAAGAATTATGCAGAGGAGCTTTGATTCCTTCTATACCGTACATTCCATAAATGATTTTCGAGTGAATCGGCAGTTTTTTCAATCTTTCAATTGGCTTTGGTCCAACATAACCAGACAAAACAACAAGTTCATCAGATAAAAACATTTCGTGGCGATGAAAAATAATTTCTTCCAAATTCTCGATATAAAGCATAAATTACTTCCTGTTTCTCAAAATAATGGTATGCTCTTTTTTAGGGGCGTTGGCGAATTTTTTGTTAAAAGACCGCGTAATATCCCACAGATTCACACTTTCCACACTTTCAACCTCGTAATGCGCTTGTTGTGCTATTGCGGAGATAATTCCACTCATTTCAATGGTGATTCCATCAACGATACCGTCTCCTATGACCATAATAAAACGTGAAAGCGGTTTTGAAACCCGTGATATTTCACGTATCACTTCAACCATCGAATCGATGTATTCCACCTTTGCCGTCTCAAAACTTTTCGTGTCAATACGGTGGTGATTACCTATCTCATTCGCCCGGACCGGTCTGTGGTCATACCCGAGCCAAAACATACGTAATTTATGATAAAGATAATAATCAAACGTATTGATGTAGGGCGGCGAGGTAATGACAAAATCAAAATAAGCATCTGGGAATTTTCGTAATTCTATCCGAGCGTCTCCATTTAGAATTTCCGTTTCCGACAGAATCGAATATTCGCCGGACTTTAAAACCCTGATATAATTTGAAAGTGTCTGTACGAACAAGTCATAAACAATCCCGTCCGGGTGATTCTTGTTCTTCGCTGTGTAGCGGACTTCGCTGTCTTGATTGGAAACCTGCACAATGATTTTTGAGAAGGCACACGCGAGTAAATCTTTAACCTTATCATTCTTCATCTCGTCGATTTTTTGTTTTATCGCGGCTAATTCTACGCATACATTATCTTGAAACCAGTGGTTTCTATTCGGGAAATCAGGAATGACCGCATTTCTAGGCGCACTTCCGTTCAAGGCTTGTAATTGCCAAATGATGTCTTCGGCAAGCCGAAGGTCGGCTGAATTATATCGGTTTGATTTGGCTTTGGAAATAAGAGAGGCGATAGGATTTAAATCAATACCCACAGTGTTCATGCCGTTCAACGCTCCCTCCACAACGGCAGTTCCACTTCCACAGAAAGGGTCAAGAATCGTCCATCCGCTCTCACAGAATAGCTTAAAATACTTATTCACCAGTTGCGGTGTGTATTTTGCTGGATAAGGGTGAAACCCATGCGTGTAATAGACGCTCTTTTGGTTCTGATTATCGATAATCAAAATTTCTCTCCGAATATATTTTTTCTAAACACAAGGACGAATGAGTGACCGATATTGAAATAATATCTCCGCGCCTTGTTTCCACCCAGACGGACGAGCTTTCTCTGTGCCGATTGGTCCCATATTACTAAATCCCATAAAACCCAGCCTGTCTCGGTCCCTATGCGTGTCAAATCA
>JAIRNA010000080.1 GCA_031258305.1 Treponema sp.
ATATCGGGGAAGAACAAGAGGTACTGCGAGTTGACGGCGCAGTACTGGGCGTATAAGAACGAAACGGCAGCGGACTATTACGGGTTCTGGCATTACCGGAGGTACTTTGCGTTCAGCGACGAGGTGGAGGACGAATGGGGCGTTATCCCCTGCCAAAGCCTCAACGAGGAAGCGCTGAAACGGTTTCAGATTGACGAACGGCATATTGCGGCGTATTGTGCGGATTATGACGTTATACTCCCTGAATTGCGGGAGACTATCGTTGACGGGCAAAAGCTTTCCCTGTATGATTTTATTGTAAGAGATTTCGAGAAGAAGTCCCTCGATATATTCATCAGAATTATCACGGAGAAATATCCGCAGTATTATGACGCGCTGATGGACGTATTGGACGCGAAGACCGCGCTCGGGCATCATATATTCATCATGCGGAAAGACCTCTTCAGGGAATATTCGGCGTTCTTATTCGACGTGTTGGGCGAAGTTGAGGACGCCATTGATTTTTCCTTAAAGAGACAAAAACACCAGAAGATTTTCAATGAGTTTGCGAAGATAGTACTTGGGGTTTTTGCGTATTCCCTTGAGCGGGACCGGGCTAACGAGCGTTATTCGCTGTGCAACGTAAAAGTCCTTGAGGCGAAAAGTGCGAAACCCTTAGCGAAGATTACGAAACCGGGAATCCCAGACGGTCTCAAGCATATTGCGGTTTGTCTCGCGTGCAACGACGACTATGTAAGATATACGTCGGTTTTACTCGCCTCGATTTACGCGAACGCGAGTCCTGAAAATTTCTACGACATAGTGATTCTGCACCGGGATATAACGGAAACGACGCGGCGGGTGTGCGAAAATATGTTCAAGAACGCGGATAATTTCTCCTTGCGGTTTTGCGATGTTTCGCAGAACTTCGAGGCTTATCGTAATATTTACATCAGCCGCCATCTGACTTACGAGACGTATTATCGGTTTTTTATACTCGATATTTTTGAAGGATACGGCAAGATACTGTACCTTGACTGCGACATGGTGGTGAACGCGGACATCGCGGAATTATTCGAGGAGGATTTGAATGGGAAATATATCGGCGCGGTGCGGGACTCTGACTTTATTGTGGCGGCGAATATGCCCACGGTTGAAGTTCTGCATGAAGATACTATACGCGCCCTGAAATTTTCTCAAGAGGAGATATACGGGTATTTTAACGCGGGGCTTATCCTTTTTAATATAGACGAGATAAGAAAGGATTTTACGACAGAAAAGATGTTCAAAGTTGCGATGTCAAGGAAATGGTCATTTCACGACCAGGACACGTTGAACTTTTTGTTCAAAAGGAATGTGCATTATTTTGACTGCGCCTGGAATTTGTTTTGGTACGCGGTTGACGATCGGTCGTTTTTGACCGGCTATGAGCCAGCGGTTGTAAACGAATGGGTAACAAACGCGATTAGAGAGCCTAAATTGATACATTTCACCGGCGCGGTAAAGCCGTGGCACCTCCAGGCGTTCAATTTTGAAAACTTTATGGTCCATATATTTTGGAAATACGCGCGGCAAAGTCCGTATTACGAGCTTCTGGTAAGCAAATTCACTGAATTCACGTCTGCGCCGACAGGGTGGTTTGTATTTCTTTGCCCTCCGCGCCCGAATCACGGCGTCCGTTTCTTTGAGGTTCATCTCCTTCATAATGTGTGGACTTCAGCGTATCTCTATATTGACCTCATGTATTTATCCAACCATTCATCTACTACCGTGGTGGACACATTGAGAATCTCGGTTTCGCGCTTCCCTACAGATGTCGGTTCATCTCATTTAGTTTTACAGGATTATTGTTTTGAGAAAAATCTGGATGTTTTCAAGAATAATATCGGGATACGGTTTGAAGAAAATCAAAAACTCGTGGTTTTCGTGAAGAATCTCGAACGGTATACCGGCTTTGCGTTCTCGGCGCGTTTCCTTGAGTCCCGTGATGTTGAGAAACCGCGCATAGTCACCCATAACAGACAATTTATTAGCGAGACCATAGAATTACCAAAGGATATAAAATATGTTACGGGGGGGGGGGGGTAATCCCAACAAACGGGCTTCAGAGAGCGAAACGCGCCCGCGCTCTGAAGCGCACGGGGCAGGGCTTTGAAAGGTGTCAGACACTGTAACCGGAACGCCCGCTGTACAAGAACGTAAAACAAAGGAGGATTTTAATGGTTTTATATTGGCGCCAGCATAAGTTGGAGTATTACACGAAATATGAGGCGGCCTTAAATAAACCGCGAAAGAGCTTATAGTGGGCAATCCTTTGATCACTCGGATACAAATATCAAACGTAACCCAGATAGATCGGTATCCGTTGCAGTTTGATTTTGTGAAAGATTCGACCCCCCCCCCCCCGAGAAAACTTTACTATTTTATCCTTTGGCTGTGCTTCGGGAGAGGAGTGTGTTAGCATTCGAAAACGTTTCCCTAGCGCCGAAATATACGGATATGATATATCAAAAGCCATGATAGCTAAGGCGATTGACGCTTATTCGGAGACTAATACTTTCTTCTTCTCTGATTTTAGCGTAATTGAGGATAAGAAATTTGATATTGTTTTTGCGAATTCCGTTCTCTGTTTACATCCTCAGACAAGAGGGAAAAAGAATATCAATGATATATATAGTTTTGAGAGTTTTTCAGCTCACGTAGAAGAGTTGGCAAAGCTCATAAAATCAAATGGCGTTTTGATGATATACAACGCCAATTATCGTTTTACTGATTGTAGCGTTGCACAAGATTTCGACGCAATCTTGGCACCCGATCCAAGACTTCAAGAAAGCGGGTTTGTTTGTAAATTTGACATAAACGGAGATGCAATCGATGAAGTATATCCGTATTTTTTATTCAAGTATCGTGCAGGTATTGGCGGGTTCGGTAGAGACTCGCTGGAAATTGAAAGAGGAGAGAATTTTATGGTTTTATATTGCATTAGTCACCCATCGTTTTCTACGCGTGCCTTAGTAAGGCATTTGACCGCGCATGACGGCGAGGAAATGGTTTTGTTAAGCTTGCATCCGGCTGAAAAATTACCTATTCATACTAATAATATTAAGTTTATATGGGCCAGAGACCGTTTTTCCGGTCCGCAGCTGGGGGAAGTCGGCGAGGTTAAAACCGAGATTATCAAATACTACGACGCATTGTTTGAGAAAGCAGGAATCGATATACAGAGTTTAACGGAAATTTATGTAGTGTTCGATGGTTTTATGGCAATTAATTTGTATTTCACGTTCAAGGAAATCCCGTTTGTTCTAATTGAAATCGGCGCCAACTACAGTACTATAGTGTTAGTTCCAAGCCATGTGCATTTTTCAAGTCTCCCTGGCAAATATAAGGAACTATATACTGAATACGGATGGGGAAAACTCAAAAAGAAATTATACCACCCGAATACAAATAAATTCGACGGGGACCCGCCTTATGAATACTTTGACTATTTGGAAATATTGAAGAATTTGACGGATGAACAAAAGGAAAAAATTTTCTCTTATCTTAAATTTGATAGAAAACCACTTGAGAATAAGACGTTTTCCATTTTTTTTCCGAATTCGCCGTCGCTTTTTTTCGCAAACTTCAAAAGAAGTGCCCCGGGAAAAGATATCCCGATAACGGAACGGGGAACATTGTATAATATCCATATACAATATTTTCTTGATTTCTATGGAGATGATTCGGTCGCGTACAAGCCGTATCCAAGCGACCCAGAGTCAAGCTTGACGGACGGCAATATCAGTAATCCGATTATAATACCATCCGCGTGTCTTGCTGAATTCCTGCCATTAATTAAGGGACTTGCTTTAGAAAACATATACGGAATGGCTTCCACGAGTATTAACAGTCTGTCTCTATTCGCAAAGCGCACGTATCGTCTCGGTCCCGGTTATTTTGGGTATTTCTTTAATCTGCCCAGCATCTATTTCCTGCTTTTTCTTGCGGACGCGCACAAGTTGCATAACGTAACTTCAAAAGAGATAGACCACGACCAAATAAAAAAATACGCGGAACTCGCCTTCCCAGAGCTTGCAAAAAGATTCCCCGCCGATGCTTCGGGCAAAGGGGAAAACAGCTTTCAAATAATCAATATGCGGGAAATTATGGAGGCGCCCGGTATAAAAGAGCAAATGCCGATATTCAACTCTATCGCAAGCCTCCATTACAAAAGAGCCGCGCTCGCCTTGATAAATTTCGATTATAAAAGGCTTTTCGACGATTCTCTCTTTAACAGCGGGTTTATCAACAAGTTTTGTTTGCTTGTAAGGATAGAAAAGATGCAAACCAAGCCGAAAATACTCGTTGATTTGAACGACGAATATATCTTACTGTATGTGAAAGATCCGTCGCTCCGCGCTGAAATACTGAAAACGAACGCAACCAAAGCCCTGCCGAATACCGGCGTTAAATTGATTTACAGAGTCTTTGCGTTATCGGAATTCAGGAAGGGTGTACGAGAATTTAATACGGGGGGGGGGGGCTATAAGGTCAATTATCATGGATCTCAAACAATAACTCAATTCGACGAGCCGTCTTTCTTGCAAAACAATGTTTTCTATAATAATACCGGCAATCTTTTTTTTAGCAACGCGGTTTACAAACATTTAGCGTTGAATCCTGACAACCAATTTAGTAAAACTGACTACGATATTCGTATTATGCCTTTTCAAAACTCGCTTGAGCCATACGCTAAAACGTATTTAGTCGATTACACAAAGAGCATTAGCGAAAGCAAAGCACGGGTCATCGTTGTCGGGATTGGTGGGGGAGGGTCGCCGGGCGGAAAAATGGATTTCGATACGGAACTTAAAGATGTCCATAAAGATTTCTGCAAAGCGGTGCTCAATCATTCCGCAAGCATCGGTGTGCGCGGTGAATGGACGCGCGATTATTTAGTGGATATTTTGGGCTTCCCTAACGAATGTATCGACATAATCGGGTGCCCCTCTCTGCGCTATTACGGGCGGTATTTTGATAATATCTGCAAGCCGTATATCTTAAGAGACTTTACTTTGAAATACATGAAAATCAACACGAACTTTACGGCGTACGCTTACCACAAAGTTTGGGCCGATTATATGAACTACGTCTGGAAGAATTTCCCCAACAGCGATGTACTGTTTACCGACAAGGAAGAGGGCGATTTATTGTGGAATGGTATTGAAATTACAGATAAAGGAAGGCTGCATGAGGATTTGCCGCAAACCAACGCGCATTTTATGATACAACAGAATCGGACGTATTTTCATATATCCGAAGCCAAGATTATCAGGCATTTAAGCAGGTATGATTTTTCACTAGGCACACGGATACATGGGAATGTCGCGGCGGTTCTGGCGGGAATCCCGGTAATGCAAATCGCGGCTGGGCTTCGCCAGCTTGAAATCGCCGACTTTCATAGCATCCCGTATGTCTTGACCGCGGATTTGCCGAAATATACGCTGGAACAGTTATACGAAAAGTCCCTTGAGGGTATGAAGAAATTCTACGCGAACTACAACAAGAACTTACAAATTTACGTGGATTTCTTAAAGAAAAACAATGTGCCGGTGAATTATGAATATCTGACGCCAGACCCAAACGAGTATCCCTGTTGATTCGGTGTCTGACACCAACTGTCTGCACCATAGCGCAATCCTAAAAAAAAAAAAAAAAATTTAAAAAAGAGCTTGACAAAAGATAGGAGAGAGGTTATACTATAATTGTAAGGCGATACAGTCTTACAAAGCGGAACCTCGTTCCGCTAACTAAACGAATAGGAGAATACAAATGGATTTTGAATTAGATCTTGCTATTTCGGAAGATGACGTTAACCAGCTTACAGCGGATGGTATGCGTATTATAATTGCCAAACCTGTAGGAAACGGCGAGCCTAACGTCGCCTGGCTATCTTTTCAACCGTATGAGGGAAACATCGTCAAATGGTCAGAAGAGTACGGCCTTTACGCCTCAACGGTGAAAGTAGAGGACCGAGCGACTATCGAAAGTATGAGCGAAAAGCCCCCGAAGGTGTTGGATGGTAAGTCCTATCTTTTTGGGAATAACGGGGCCGCGACCTTTTCTAATGGAACCGACCCTTGCAATAAGGGGTCTTTTGCCATTGGGAACCTTATGTCCAGCCCAGCGGATCTCACCTTTGGACTCACCCAAAAGGCGCAAATCAACGGCGCGGATATCGAGCCTTCCTTTATTAACGCTGTATCGGTACCTTCACTGTACGTCGTTACTTTTACACCTTTGACTAGGGTCTATGTATGGCTTGAGAATTCATTGGATTCCGGGACTGTTATAACAGACATCAGAGGCCAATATGCAACGGTTGACTTTGGCGGGAGTGTTAGTAAAAACAAGCTGCTATACGACAAAGACCAAGGCGGTTTTGTCCCAGCTTCCGACAGTATTACCGTCCACAAACCGACTCTAACTCCCATTAAGGTGTAA
>JAIRNA010000112.1 GCA_031258305.1 Treponema sp.
CGTAAACCCCTCTTCGCTTGACCATATTATCGTCCGCTCAAACTTCGTCCCCTCCGTTTGAACCCCTCCCCTCGCTCTTCCAAATATCTGCGCGCGCTTACCCGCACGCCTCTTACTCTTCTACTCTACCATACCTTTCTTTTTTTGTCAACCCCTCCCCACTCTTTTTTCCTCTTTTTTCCCCCTTTTTAAATACACGTTCCATTCATAACAAACGCTTTCGTCATATCAAGTATTTCTTCTTTGGACGCATACGGCTTACGACGTTTAAAGCCTGCCATAGCAGGCAGAAGAGTCGAAAGTATCAGCGCATCCTCTTCATCCAAATTATCAAAAGAAAGCGCCCGTACTTTTTTAAAGTAGTCATTCAAGCGCAAAGGCGCCGAAGTCCCAACACGCCGCAAACTTTGCATCATTTCTTCATTCCCTCTACTCGCGGATGCCCCGCTTTTTTCGCATGTAGCGCCACAACCTGCATCGACAGACTCCACCGTAGGGAAAGGAATAAGCTTGGTCCGCCATGCTTTCTCTTCAAGCCGTTGCCTATACATAGCAAGCATAGGCGTCTCATAATACCAACTGTCTTTTAGGATACTATTTTTTCCCTTTTTCTCCAATGGCGTTCGGTAGAGCAAGTCTGAAAATCGCGTTTCCGTAGATTGGAAGCGGTTCGACTGTTTTCCGTAAAAATCATAGAGCCACGTTCCACGAGCATACGTTTTACCAAAAGGGTAGGAAAAATCCGCTCCGTAGAGAACCGTTGTCTCTGCACCCAAAGCTTCGGCAAGAGAAACAGCCGCGTAGGTAACGTTTCCACCAGACGTATCTATTTCGAGTAATGGATATACAAAGCGGGAAATATAACGAGAAAAGGGGTGCCCACCGGCAAAAAAGCATATTCTTCCGCCGGTGTTGATTACTCTTCCCTCAAGAGCAAAGAAGAACAGGGTATTTTTCGGTATTCGGCCGTGGAAGTGACGGCATGTCCAAATCTGACAATCAATGGAAACTACCGCGTCAGGCTCAATGCCTTCGTATACAAGACGCGAAAAAGCCGTATCCGTGGCTATGACAAAGCCTTGTGTTTCTTTAAATCTTCTTAATAAAGGAATTTGTTTATCCAAAGAAGGACCCGCCGCCGCAACCGCCGCGTGTTTTACTTTAGGAAGAAAGTCTTCCTCATCAGCAAGCGCCGCGGTGCGAACCGTCAATTTTTCCATATTATGGAGAATATTGGAAAACCAACGCAAGCCGAAAACGGACTGCGTAGAAAAATCCGCCGCGACCTTCCCTATGGCATCTGCAATAGCCTCTTCCGCGTTTCTGAAAGCCGTTGGGTCAACACGTGTGCGCGGATGTAACGGCAGACACCGGACGCCGTTCATTAAAACAGGATGGTAATAGTCGAGAATAAACCGCTCAATTTCAGCCTTTGATGGGTCAACAAGAAGATGCGCCTTCTTGCCCTTTTCTCCAGAAATGACATCAGGAATAGCAGAAAATATCTCCATCACACCCTCTCGGTCAAAATCTATCGACAGAACAAGGGTTATATTCCGTTTAAGCGCCTCGCGGACAAAAAATCCGCCGCCCAATCCCAGAAAGATGACAAAGCCTTCGTTTTTCACCGTGTCTAAAAGACGCGTAGCTTCCCGCTCCGGGTCAAATAGAGAATGAAGCGCGTGATTTTCGCCATCTGCACAGATAGCCGGCACGATTTTCTTTGTTTTACTCTCAAGAAAGACGTATTTTTTCCCCATAGGTTTTCCTATCTGGGGACAAATTATAAGGGAAGATGGGGAAAGAATCAATATGGAGGAAAAACGGTTCAAAGTACGAGTCGTTTATCTGATAATCTACTTCCTAATTCTTTTTCAGAAAACTCCGTTTCTTTTTTAAAAAACTCCGTTTCTTTTTCAGAAAACTCACGCTCTTTTTTGTAAAGCGGATCATATCATTATAGAAAAAAGTTCTTGCCTAAACCATTGATGTCCCGTATAATGTATCGCATAAGGAGGTATTCTTATGAAACATATAGTGTGCGGTATTCTTATAGGGACGGCGATAACCGGCGTTCTTGTGGGCGATGACCTTATTTTTTCTTATAAGGTTGGGCAGTTTGACGTTTATATGCTGGTTGAAAACAGCCGCCAGGCGGCGCCGTCCATCCTGATAGGCGCAAAGCAGGATGACGTGAACCGCTACCTGCCGAGCGGGACCTATACGGCTGAAACTAACACGTTTCTTATAAAAGGAGAGGGAAAAACGGTTGTGGTAGATACAGGATTCGGCACGACCATATTCGACAGCATGAAGAAGCTGGGGGTAAGCCTTGCGGATGTCGATGCGGTTCTGCTCACCCATCTTCACGGGGACCACATCGGCGGACTGTCAAAGGGCGGCAAAGCGCTTTTCTCAAAAGCCAAAGTCTACCTTGCAACGCGGGAGATTCAGTATTGGACCATTAACAACGTAAATCAAGGTGCGGTAAATGCGCTGAAACCTTACGCCGATAACATCGAAACCTTTAATCCAGGCGAGCTTGACAGAGGAGGAACGGAGATTCTACCCGGTATACACGCCATCGCCGCGTTTGGACATACGCCCGGTCATACCGTTTTCCTGCTTGAATCGGTCGGCGACAGAACTGTCGACCGTTTGCTCATCTGGGGTGATTTAATGCATGTGCAGGGCATACAGTTCCCATTACCTGATGTTTCCGTCACATACGATACCGATCCTATTGCCGCGGCCGCGGTCCGCAAGCAAATACTTGCTTGGGCGACTCAAACCAATACGCCGGTCGCAGGTATGCATCTCGCCTTTCCCGCTATTGGAAGCGTAAAGACTGATGGAAATGGTTATAAATTCATCCCGCTTAATTAAAATCACAGCCCGCCTTCGATGATTCAACAGAGCGTCTTTTGCGGTTTGAGACCTTTTCTGTAATCTGAAGCAGCGGCGCTCGGATTTAGAACTGTCCCGTCTATGGTTAATTTAAATCAAACAGTTTTCCGAACCTGTCCGCCAAGCCCGCCAATTCTTTTTGATATTGCTCAAAGGCATTTTGTGCAACGCGCCGCCGTTCCGCTTCATTTGACAGGTAAAAATCAACCTTTTCAAAAAAGTCATTGCCGTCCCAACCAAGAGGAATGTACGTCTCGTAGGGAATGTAGATGTCCGGGTAGGTTTTTATGTGGGACATATCCGGCTTCAACAGCAGACTGCCGTAAATGACGGCTTCAAAGTCGCGGTGGCACACCTCGCCCCATCCGAAAGGGGACAAGGTGATTTTTGCGTCCAACAGTTCCCGATAATACTGTTTTTGACTAGTAAGTCCAGTCAAAAACGTTTCTTTTGCTGCCTGTTTCTCAGCGATTCTCTGCAAGAAAAGTATTCTTTGATAAGCGATGGATTGGCATATAACTGGGTCGATTCTGGCATGAACCGCGATTTTTCTATTTTCACCGGCAAAATTTGCGGGTTTTGTGAAAGGACGCTCCTTGAACAGTCTTCCCATATCTGGAAAACCAGCGCGTGCGATGACCGCGCCAAGCCGCTGGGGGAAATCCAACCGCGGATACCCAGCCGTGCCTATGTTCCACGAAAGCTCGACGCGCTCCGCGGACTCCACTGGTACCGGCGTCTTGAAAAAATATTCTTTTTCGTCAACGACGCCGTATTTCTTATGGTAATAGTCTGCGAAAAGATTTTTACCATAAAGTGGTTTCCGGTAATTTTCTGGATTTGAGAAAACCGACTTATCAAAAAAACGGTCCACAAAAGGAAGAACATCAAGCCTATTTGGACCGGCTTCTGGCTGACCGTTGAAAAAAACGATAGTTTCGTATCTGTCCCGTAGTTTTTGCAAAACGTCAAATTCATCTTGCCGCATGTCTCGAGGATCGCGGGAGAGGAAAAGCCGCTCCATGAAGAGCGTTTTATTTTTGTCGCGTTTCAGACAAAAGTCAATGGATTGGGTAAAACGGAACAAGCGCCGGTATTTTTTTAGGAAAAACGGAGTTATAGTGTGAAAAACCGAAATTCGGTCATAATAAGCAAGAACCGTTATCATTTTTTGCCATCCGTACCGTCAAATCTCCCCAGATTCTTCAGACAATCTTTGGGAAATAATTTAGCAAAGAATCTAAAGATTGTCAAAATATTCGCGCATAAAACCGCTAATGGCGGATTAAAACGCAAAAACAACCTGATTTTTTCACGAAAAAACAAAATAGCGCCGAAACGCCCACACAGATGCACAACAAGCGGGAAAACCGACTTGTCTCGCTTGTTGAAAAACGCCGTCCGTTTCACGGTGTTGAGGCGAATTTTTTTCGCATCAATCAAGGTTCTGGAAAAACGCCCATAATCTTCGAAAGGAAGCACGTTATTTTGCGACAGGCTGATTGCCAGAAATGGTTCGTCTGGCAACATCTTCGCACGGAAAAAATCAACGCCAAGTCCGTTTCGCATAAGCGCAAAAGCCAGATCAAAAACGCGGTTTGCCTCTTCGCTCCTGTCAAACAAGAACATACCACTGTTGAACTTGGGTAACCACGTCAGTCCGAATTGCGCCATCGTTTTCTCCACATCAATATACCATACACCGCTTGTAATAATATCCCCCGTATACGCAAAATATCTCTTGTCAAGGCTCTCCCAATAGGAATCCAGGCTGTGGATAACAAGTGAATCCGCATCCAGAAAAAGCGTTTTCTCGAAAGGCGTGTAAAGGTTCAGGCGCGTTTTCGCCGCAAACGGATCGCCAAGCGCCGGGTTATAGGGAATGATGATGTCGAAGACATCTTTGAGCGTTTTCGGACTATCCGTAACAACAGCGCGTAGAGTCTGCGGTGAGTTGAGCATAGAAGAAAGCGCCAAATATTTGGCCTGAACCGCGTATTTTCTGCCTATGGCTATAGTTAAAATCCCCCGTGTCGGCGCAAAAAGCGCGTCCATCGGTTTATCAGACAAGGAACCAAAATTTAGACCTCTTTTCTCGTTCATTATCGCTAAGTATCCCCGACAACCGCGAATTTGTCAAGTAAGCCGTTGCATCTATTAAAATACCGACAGGCTTGTCTATTATCACATTATTGTATATGATGATTGCTATGAATGAAACACGGACAACCCTTTTTTTACAGGGAAGAGAAATCATCCTCATTGGAACCGCGCACGTTTCAAAAGAGAGCATTGACGAAGTAACACAAACGGTCAGGGAAGAGAAGCCTGATATGATTTGCGTTGAATTGGACGAAGGCAGGTATAGAGCCATGACTGAAAAGGACAACTGGGAGCGGCTCGATGTCGTGAAGGTTTTTAAAGAAGGCAAAGGGTTTCTTCTTATAGCGAATCTCGTGTTGGCAAGTTTCCAGCGGCGTATGGGGCAGAACCTAGGTGTTCAGCCCGGGGACGAAATGAAAGCCGCTGTTAAGACGGCGCTCGAACTCGGTATTCCATTTACGCTGTGCGACCGCGAGATTAACGTAACTCTCCGCAGGGCTTGGGCGAATTGTAGCTTTTGGAACAAGATGAAGCTCCTCACGTCCCTTTTGGCAAGCTCTTTCACCACAGAAAAAATAAGTGAAAAAGAAATCGAAGACCTCAAGAACCGCAGCGAACTCGACGGTATGATGAAGGATCTGTCTGAATATCTTCCACCGATCAAGACTACCCTCATCGACGAGAGGGATTGTTATCTTGCCGCTAAGATATGGTCCACAGGCGGCGAGGGCATCAAACAGGTAGCCGTTGTAGGCGCCGGGCACCTCAAAGGTATACAGACTCACCTTGAAAAAATAACGGCTGGTCAAGAAAGTGCAGACATCTCAAATTTGAACGCCATTCCTCCAAAAAGTTTTCTGTCAAAGGTGGTACCGTGGCTTATCCCTATCGTCATAGTAGGACTCATCGCTATCGGCTTTTTCCGCGTTGGTCCGAGTCAGAGTTTTGCAATGCTCGGCAGATGGCTCATACTGAACGGCTCCCTCGCTGCTTTTGGCACTCTCATCGCGTTGGGGCATCCACTGTCGATTCTCGTGTCATTCTTAGGCGCACCCATCGGTACGCTTAGTCCGGTCATCAGCGTGGGGCTTTTCTCAGGAATGACTGAAGCTTGGGTTCGTCCACCTCGCGTGTCTGACGCGGAAGCCGTTGCCGAAGACGTTTCCAGCATCAAAGGCATCTACGGAAACCGCATCCTCAAAGCGCTTTTAGTGTTTTTTTTAGCTTCCATCGGCGGCGCAGTAGGCAATTTCATATCAATACCGGCGTTGGCAGGACTCTTGTTCTGAAAATTTCTTTCTTGACAATCTTTTTATTCTTTATTAAATAGAATACTCATCACACAGCACTTTTGATAAAATCAAACGCATAGAGGCGGCCCACTCTCTTAATATCCACTGCCCGCCTGCCTATCGTATTTCGCCGCCATTCCTGTAAAAAATTTACGAAAATTTCAGCGAAAACTGCTTGACAAATTTCGATAATTATTATATTATTCCTACTATAATACTAGGATATATGGCAAAGCCAAATTGAAATCCTAAATATAAGGAGGTCTTTTATGAAAAAGATACTATGTTTATTTCTGGTACTGTCGGTTCTATCCGCGGCTTTATGGGCAGAAGGAAAGAAGGATGCCGCTCCCACGCAAGGCGGGGGAACGGAAAAATCCGCTGGTCCGGTTCCATCTGGAAAGAAGGTTATCGTAGCGGACGCTAACTCGACTCACCACCTCAACCTCTACGTTGCCTACGAGAAGGGTCTCTTCAAAAAGCGGGGACTTGAAGTGGAGATTCAGCAGACTAGTTCCGGTGTAGCGGCTGTGGCCGGTGGTGAGGCAGATATCGTGTTTAACTGCCCTACCGGAGTCATTACTCCCATCGCGAAAGGTCAGAATATCACCATCATCGGTCAAGTGAAGATTCCCTGTACTTCGGTGTTGGTAGTCCCGGTAAACTCGTCTTACAAGACCCCGGCGGACCTTGATGGTCAGCAGATAGCCGGACTTTCCACTACTTGTTGCGCGGTTATCATTATTCGGGACGCTTTGCGGAACCAGTACAATACAGAATTCGAATTGGTGACCCTAGCGCCCGGCGCGGCTATCGCGGCTCTGGACGCGGGACAGGTGAAAGGCGCTATTCTTGAAGAGCCTTTTGTCGCTCTGGCCTTGCTCAAGAAAGACGCCAATGGGGATCCTGTGTACAAAACTATATTCAACGGCGAATCAGATGCCGATGGAGACGGCACGATTGACCCCAACCTTGCAGGCCTTAATCCGCCTTGCCGTACGATTAATGCAAATAAAAACTTCATTGGTACCCGACTTGATGACGCAAAGATTTTCATTGACGCTGTCGCCGAGGCGGACCAGATTATCCTTGCCAATCCTACGGCCGCTGATATTGTGGATATTGCCCAAAAGTACGTGAGCGTTGACCGTCAGGCCATCATCAACAGTAATCCCAAGCTAGGTTTTACCACCAAGCTTGCTACGGAGAAGCTTAAAGGCTACGCTGAAGCTTTGGTCCGTCAAGGAACTATCGACAAGAACCCAGGAGACTCCCTCTTCGCGCCTGAGTTCAAAGGGATAACATGGTAGTCGAGCTGTTCGGAAAGAAGCTGTTTGGAAAGTTATCAACTTCCTGGACAGCTTTAACAAACTTTATTTATGGAGGATACTATGCAATTAAGAGACTTCAAGAATTACTTAAACGGACAGGCGTTTTCAATCCTGGCGGGAGTCTTTCTTTTTATCGCCCTTTCCTGCACTTCGGACGGTGATGAATCAACCACGCCGAAATACGGTTACATCTATATTTCAAATACCGGTTCAGCCACCGTTTCGGTGATTGATTTAAACACCAAAAAAGTTACCAAAACCATTGATCTTACCGAAGCAGCCGGCGCCGAGACAGGGCAAAGCCATTTTATTTCTGTTACCAAAGATGGTACGTACCTTTGGGTAGGTGAACGACAAGGGTCGGCAGATGGGAAAGTTCTTGTGGTAGATACCGACTCAGATAATGTGGTTAAAACCTTTAATGTCGGAGCGTCTATCGGACAGCATCTTTCCCATGACGGTAAATGGCTGTTTTCGGTTTCCAGCCGCAAGGGAACTGTGGAAGAATATGAGGGTGAAAGTTTTGATAACGTTATCAATGTATTTGATGTGGAAAAACAGGAATGGCTTGGTAAGATAAACCACGGTTCCGCGCCCCATGTGCTTGATACCACGTTGGATTCCCTCACCCTCTGGACCACTACAGCGGGAGGAGGGGCGCTTGTGTCTTATGATATTTCAGGGCTTCCCGAAACTATCCCCCAGTCTCCGAATAAATCAATTAATATTTTCCAGCAACTGAAGGACCGTGGAGACATCGACGCCTCTGTTACCTCTGTTACTCTTCACGCCTTGGCGGTTCATCCCAATGGCAGGCATGTCATTGTGGGCAGTTTTGACACAGGATTGACAACCGGCGGCGGTGATGTGATAGTTGATACTGAAGAAGAAATAATAGTCGCCAGAGTTCCCGGAAGACCTCATAATTACGATATTTCCCCAGACAATAAATATCTCCTTTCCGGGGAATCCAACCAGCCGGACTGCGAAGAAGAGACGTATTTAGGCAACCACCAGCACACCGGCTTGACGGGTCCCATCGTGCGTCTGGTTGACATCGACGCCCTGAGCGGAGCAACGGCAAAGAACGACCCAAGCGAAGAAGTCGATTGGAGTACCATCAAAATATCCCGAACTATTGACGCAGGCGCTCTGGGCGGCACGGGTGGAATCAACCACCAGGCCTACGATCCCACAGGGGACTACATCATCGTGGCCGCGTCTGGAGCGGGATCCGGTGATAACGGAAGGGTACTCATTGTTAAGGCTGATGATGTAACAACCCTGGTAGAAAACCTTGAAGTCGGTAAAGTACCGCATGGTGTAGTATCTCCCGGATATGGGCGTTAATTGTGGAATCTTATGAAACCAAGGGAATCCGCCGTTTTCTCAATGAACTCGGCGGGTTCTTCAAAAATTCGTTGACTAACTTTTTCTCTTTAGGCTTTCTCTTCATCTTTGGGATTCTGCTCTTCGCGTGGGAATTCCTTCCTAAATGGAAGGTTATTCCGGAAAGCCTCTTGCCTCCTTTAAGCGTCGTGGTGGAGCGGTTTTGGTTTATGCTCTGGCATAAAAAGCTCCTCCTCCACATCGCTTATAGTATGGGGCGTTTCTTTATCGCCTTTGGTATCGCCGTGGTACTGGCCGTGCCTATCGGGCTCTTTATGGGATGGAACCTCAAGTTCCGCGCCTGGTTCTTGCCGCTCTGGCAACTGCTCTCGCCCATACCGCCGCCGGCCTGGGTTCCCATGACTATCATCCTGTTCGGCATAGGATCGAAGATGCACATATTCCTTATGTTCATCGGAATCTTCTATCCCGTATTGTTTAACACCTATCAAGGCGTCAAGGACACGGACCCGCGGTATCTCGCGTCCGCTCGAGTCTTCGGTGCAAGCGAATTCACCCTCCTCCGTAAAGTCTATTTCTGGCATGCCTTTGGCGCTATTATTATGAGCCTTAAAACAGGCGTTGCTATGGGGCTTGTGATGCTCCTCATCGGCGAAAGCTACGGGGGACGTATGGGCATAGGGTACCTTTTGGGGCAGGCGAAAGATTATTTCATCATTCCCGAAATGATGGTCTGCATGGCGATTATGGGTTGGATAGGCTGGTTCCTGATTGAGATTCTTAAGTATGTTGAAATCAAATTAGCGGTATGGAAGCTGGGTCGATGAAAAGAGCGGGCGGTACGACATATTTGTTCAAAATAGCTTGACTTCTTTTACCGTATGAGTTATTCTCAAATTTAATACGACAGATATCGTATATATCCCCAAAACAAATAAGGAGAAACAAGCTATGCAAGAGGTTTATGATTTTTTGAAAAAGAGTGAAACCTATTATATTGCCACGATTGAGGGTAATAAACCGCGGGTTCGCCCTTTTGGTACCATCAATATTTTTGAAAACAAACTCTACATCCAAACAGGCAAGGTCAAAAGCGTATCAAAACAAATACAAGCCAATCCGAACATTGAGATTTGCGCGATGACCGACGACAAGTGGATACGCATTGAAGCCGTTGCGGTGGAAGACGACAGGGTAGAAGCGAGACAACATATGTTAGATGCGTATCCGTCATTGCAAACGCGCTATAAAGCCGATGACGGCAATACCCAGGTTTTTTACCTTGAGAGCGCCACGGCAACTATTTCGTCTTTTGCATCCGAGCCGAAGGTAATCAAATTTTAACTTCGTTACCAAGGTCTTGTACGAGGAGAAGGGCAAAGAGTGATTGAAGCTACAAGCATCACCAAGTTTTTTTCCGTGGTGAATGAAAAAGGGCTTGCCGAAGGGCTTACTGCGGTGTTAAATGTGAGCCTTTCGATTCCTGATGGAAGGATTGTTTCGTTTCTGGGTCCATCGGGATGCGGCAAGTCAACGTTTCTTGAGATACTCGCCGGACTCCAAGCGCCTACAGACGGCACGATTCATATTGATGGACGGCTTGTACTTGAGCCTCTACCGGCCACACGGAAAGAGCAAATAGCCTACCAGCGTCGGTACCGTTTCATTTCGCCGTTGGCAAACAGTGTGTTTCGGGACCATCCCAAACACGACATCGCTATGATATTCCAGGATTACGCGGTTTTCCCCTGGATGACCGCTGTTGACAACGTTATATTTGCGCTCAAACTACGTAATGCAGGGAAGAAAGGGAAAGAACGCCAAAGGCGTAAGGACATTGAAGAAAAAGCCTTTTTCTACTTGAACAAGGTTGACCTCGGCGGCTTTGCCAACAAGTACCCTTCCCAGCTTTCAGGTGGAATGCGCCAGCGCCTGTCATTAGCGCGGGCTCTTTCCGTGGAGCCGAAAATCATCCTTATGGACGAGCCTTTCGCGGCCGTGGACGCGCTCACACGGGAAAGGCTCCAGGATGATTTATTGCGTCTCTGGGCTGAAACCGCCGAAGCGTCGAAACCAATCACCATAGTTATGGTAACCCATGATGTGCAGGAAGCGGTGTATATTTCCGATGAGGTGGTAGTTTTTTCTCCCAGCCCTGGTTCGATACGCAACAGAATACCGGTGGAAGTCCAACGCCCACGAGCGCGGACCGATACGGAGCTGGTGCACATACAGGAACGTATTTTCGCTCTGTTTCAGTATGATGTCAACCAGGAAAGCGACTATTCTATATAGCAAAGGAGAAAAATATGAATGAACAAGCGCCTCCCGCGCGGGGAAAAATTTTCGATACCATCATTGATACCAGGGGAAACACGCCTCTGGTAAGACTCGCAAAACTCGGAGCCGGACTTCCGGGGACCGTGTTTGCAAAGGTGGAAGCCTTCAATCCTCTGGCCAGTGTGAAGGACCGCATAGGCGCGGCCATGCTTGACGCCGCGGAGCGAGACGGCAAACTCAAACCGGGCGGCACGGTCATAGAACCTACCAGTGGCAACACCGGCATAGGGCTTGCCTTCGCCTGCGCGGCCAGAGGCTACAAACTCATCCTCACCATGCCTGAAACTATGAGCGTGGAGCGGAGAAAATTGGCGCAAATGCTCGGCGCAGACGTGGCCCTTACTTCCGGCAAAGACGGCATGAAAGGTTCTATACGCAAAGCCGAAGAACTGCGCTCCCAAATACCGGGTAGTTTTATGCCCCTCCAGTTTGAAAATCCCGCGAACCCGGAAATACACCGCCTCACCACAGCGGAGGAGATTTGGTCCGATACTGAGGGCGCGGTCGATATTTTTGTGGCCGGGGTCGGCACAGGCGGCACCATTACCGGTGTTGGGGAAACCTTGAAGGCGCGGAAACCATCCACCCGCATCATAGCCGTAGAACCAGACGCCTCGCCTGTTCTTTCAGGCGGTCTGCCCGGACCCCACCGCATACAGGGAATCGGCGCGGGTTTCATCCCCAAGGTTCTCAACCGTTCTATTCTCGACGAGATTGTCAGAGTTACGAATGACAACGCGTTCATAACGGCACGCAAGGCCGCCAGAGTCGAAGGTATCCTCTGCGGCATTTCCTCAGGCGCCGCGCTTTGGGCAGCCTTGAAAATAGCGGCCCGACCCGAAAATTCGGGGAAACTTATTGTAACGATACTCCCCGATTCCGGAGAACGCTATCTTTCAACCCAGCTTTCAGACGCGGGGGCTTGACGTGCATAACGTTTCGGCTCTTTGCGCCTCCACGGGTCGGCGGTAGGGCTGTTCCTCCGCATAGCGCGAGACCAGAGCCATTGGGGATGTTTTTTTGTCTTAATCTCAAGAAGTTTGATTCCCAGCATACACAAAGATTTTCAAGGAGAAACGGCATCAGGGGTTAAACAAGGTCTGCAATGAATCGTTTTATGTCGTTTCTTCGTGGGTGAAGTTGCAATAACGCCTCAATGTCCGCTGTTTTCATGCCGTTTATGACAAGTCCATCTGGAGAAAGACTGTGTACCGGTATCTGGACATCGCGAAGACGGCTCTCGAACCATGCCGCGTAGAGGGATAGCCGCTTGTCTGTGAGTATCTTACGACCGTTTGCTGTTGGCGCATAGAACGGAACCCCGTTCCGTAGAGTACGGAAAGACTTGGTTTCTGACGGACAAAAGCGGTTCGCCGTAGCAAGCGCCTTTTCCTCAAAGAGTGCGCCCTTAAAATGCGTCCGGAACTTGGGAAATCCCAAGTCAAGCCCGGCTATCCACATAGACGCCGCACCCAGCCAACAGGCAAAGTCAAAAGCCGTCGTTGCCACTGAGCCGCCGGAACCAAGCCTCCCTTTTATACCGAACTTTTCTTCATACGTGTGCACTGGCGGATAATTCGCCGAATACAGGAACGTCTTTCGGCATGGCAGGTGGAATGTGAGTGGATACACATCCGCAGATGTAACAAGGTAGGTGCTTGAGTGTTGTAAAACATCCAGATGGCGCGTGTTCCAGTATTGCGGGTCCGCACTGATTGTGAAATCTGGGTCAATCCCGTGCTTCAGGAGAAATCGGAGCGCTGTGTCCACACTCACCACAAGGCAACGATCCACAATTTTCGGCAGATGGGTCAAATCGTCTATGGAAGGTCCCGCGGCTACCAGAAACACGGGAATTTCACCTTTCAGGATGCCTTTCAATCGCATAATACCCGGCAATTCGTGTATATAATGCTTATTTTTTACAAAGTTTTTCTCCCACCGCCCGCCAAATCGCTTTAGAGTGGCTTCATTCACTGTGTCTTTGGAAATCCATGTATCAATACGTCGTTCAACTTCTTGATAATACGCCGAATCAAGATCAACGAGAGCCCGATTCTTGATTTTTCGGACTCTTTCCTTCCGTCCGAATGAATCAAACGCCTGCAATGCGCCAAGAATGTTATCTTCCGCCCCCCCGATTACGAAAATAATATCATTATTCGTGAATAAATCCGTTAAATCCCGTGTTTCAAGGGCTTTCTTCAGAATTTCCATGTGTTTTTCAATGACAATGATTCTTCCACCATTGCGGGCGGCAGATTCAGCAGCGTATCCAAGCCCGAATCCCAAAACAACATCTATTCCTTCCCCCACCTTTTCGGCAGATACCGCTCTTTGCGCCTCCTGTACCGGGTTGTATTTGGAATGTACGTATCTTGCTCTTACAATCAGAGTAGGCTCCCCATGAACAGACGGTTCAACCTGCATTTCAAGGAGATTTTCTTGCGAGCTGTTGATTTTTTCCGCTAGTCCAGCCCATTGTTTACAGATAACCGCGATATTTTTTTCGTAATTTGTCATTTTCACTCTCCGTATACGCCCTGCTCATACGCCTACTCTAAGTACAACGTTATTTTGTCCCTATCTGTGAGAGGCGTTCCAGGCGCCGGGTCCTGACTTGAGACATGGCCGACTCCTAGTATTTCTACGCGGAAATCTCTGTTGGAAAGCAGGGGCAAAAGGCTCTGTTTAGAGAAGCCGGTGAAGTCAGGCATGACATCTTCGAGCGGCGGAAGCGGCGTATTCGGCAGAATGGTCACGTTCCGTGAATGTTCGAGTCGGGCGTTTTTGCCTCGCGGGAGTCCGAGGTAATCGACCAGCTCCTCCGCAGCCTGCCGTATGGGGACGGTGGCGATACGCCCACCGAGGTAGGATGCGCCTTGGGGTTTCACTATCACCACGTAGAGGATGATGCTCGGATTATCGACGGGAAAAATCGCCATGCAACTCGCGATAAAATCCGTTTCCGAATACATTCTGTTTTCAATGACTTGAGCGGTGCCAGTTTTGACCGCCATCGGAATATCGCCGATAGAGGCGCGCCAGCCTGTCCCCGCCCCTGTCGCGGTTGTCTGCATAAATTTGAGCATACTAGAAGCAGTTTTGGGCTTGATCGCCTGTATTGGCGCCTTTGTCTCAAAAGGTTCTTCTTGCCCTTCACCGTTCCGAACAAAGGCAATGAGACGCGGCTGAACCATAACGCCGTTGTTGGCTATTGCTGTTGCGGCTTGTAACATCTGGAGCATATTTACCGCTATGCCCTGCCCCATTCCCATCGCTGGTTTCGCCCGTTTGTCAACATTACCCAAGGGGTTGAATATACCCGATACTTCGCTCGGAATACCCGGTTTCACCTTCTCTCCAAAGCTGAAGCCTCTCAGTTTATTGTAAAACGCCTCATTGCCGATGTGTTCGACTGCCAGACTTACACCAACATTGCAGGATAGGGCGATGATTTTCTCCGGCGTTACCGGTCCGTGAACCTGTAGGTCAGTGATTGATGGACTGACTTTGTCATAATGCCCGGTACAATAAAACACACTGTTCTCCGTTATGGCGCCAGCATCCAAAAGCGCCGAAATGCTGAATAGTTTGAACACCGAGCCGGGTTCATAGGCGAAAAACGCAGGCTTGTACCGCCATGTGGAGTCCGGGTAATTGTAATACTCGTTGGGGTTGAAGTCCGGCAGTGAAGCGGAACCGAGAATTTCACCGGTCAACGAGTCCATTGCCGTAAGCATAATGGACTCAGCTTTGTTTTTACTCAGAGTCTCCGCCGCTATCTTCTCCAAGATATGTTGAATCTTTACATCAATGGTCAGAATGACATGTTTCCCAGCCTCCGTGTCGGTTGGATTTAAAACCGTGTCAAAAAAATATTCAACACCCTCCTGTCCTCTGTGGTCATCGCCCACAAACCCGATTATCTGGCTGGCGAGGTTCTCCTGCGGGTACACGCGGCTTGATACAATGTCGAGCCTCACTTTCCGCATAATGGTTTTCATCCTATTTCTTGCGGCTTTAAGCGCATTCTTAATATTGTTGTTCCGCTCTCTCTCGTTGGGTTCATCAGCAAACTGCGCCGCAATAGCGTCATTCATCGCTACGTCAAGTATTCCCTTCTTCGCTTCGTTGATACGATTTATTATGGACTTGTCTATCCTCTTTTTGAGAACAATATACGAAGGGCTAAGGTATATCTTGTTGAGAATCTCTTGTCTGGACATTCTCAGAATGGGGGCAAGTACGACGCTCAATTCTTGACAGAGCGACTCATCCAAAACCTGCTCCTTTGTCTCCAACTCCCGCTTCATAAGCTCATTTCGGCGAAGGCTAACCAGCCCGACTTTCGTGTCCATTGCCAATAACTGCTGATTTCTATCAAAGATGGTTCCTCGTTCCTGAATTGGATTATCGGCTTGCACCTCTTCCACACCTTGGGCTGGAGACAACATGACAACGGCGTAAGCGATAAGTACGCTAAAGATAAGAGCGCTTGCGATAACTATGTACACGGTGAATCTTTTTGAAAAAACGGTAAATTCGTCAGGATCAATCATACTACTCCTCTTTCATTTCATAAGGGAAGGCGGGAACGCCCCAAGCTTTTCCGATGATACGCGAAACCGAAACTTTCCCATAGGATGCGGAGTCAAAAGAGACGGTGTGATTGTCTCCCCGAGCGAAGAATTGGTCGCCAGTTACTTCGGCGCACCGTTTTATAGCGGTTACGCCGAGCGGCGTATAAAAAACCACGACGTCTCCCTTTTTCGGTACTGTCCATTGTACGAGGTACCGCCCTGACCAGGGCAGCCGTACCCCGTAAGCCGTCTTCACGATGAGAACAATGGTTCCTGGTTTTATGGATGGCAACATAGAACTTCCCTCTGTTATCATAAAATCAAAGAGAAAGAGTTTTATAAGAATAGCCGTCAAAAATGCCGCCAGGATGGCTATACCGATTTTGTTACCCTTTCTTCCTTTTTCCATACTTACATTTTAAAGGATTTCACGCGCTTGTTCAAGACAGTCAGTATAATCGTCTTTTGAGGGGTTATCTTATCAGCCATGAAAATAGAGACTGGAAAACGCCGATAAGCGCGCCGAGTATCGCGCCGAAGACGTTTATCCATTTGAGCTGACTTGCCATAATGTCCAAAATGATGCGCTCCACTTGAATCATATCCAGTTCGTCAATACGGTCAGCGACTAAAGCCTGCACATTGATAGAGACAAGCGCATTGCCAATTTCCTCATCCGCTATCAACAGAATCTTCTCCGCAATGAAAGCGTCAAGTGCGAATTTTTGCTCTGCGGTAATGGGGAAAATGTCCGCGACAACCGCATCACTGTGTTTTTCAAGTATTCTTTTGAAGAAATCAACAAAAACAAGCGAATTCCGCGTGAAATCGAGAATCATTCGCTCAAGAACCCGAATATTCTCTTCCTTGACATTCTTCAAAAGCTCTTTCAGAGGTTTGGTAGTCAGGGTGGAAAGGAAACCGACGACAATATCCGCGGTCCGCGCCGCGCTATCCGACAAAAGCCGCCCTGTATTGTCGGTAAAAAGCGTCAACAACCGCTGTCTCGTCTCATTGTTGGAAAGCATGGCGTAGAGCTGGCGGATAAGGTCATCAATAATTTCCGGCATCCGCTCGGAAAGCCTCTCGTCGTATTGCCCTATCGTCAGGAAAAACCGTTGAGTCGCGCTCAATTTACGAATGGCGCTCTCCAAAAAAACACGCCCTTGTGCTTCAAGATCCTTGCGGATGTCGCCGCGTTTCAAAAAATTGATACACGAATCCACGATTTGCATAAAATTATTGGCAAAAATGACGGTTACCTGATCAGCAATTGCGTTACCGTTTGCCGTTATATAGGCGCTCACACGCTTGCCGAATCCCTTTTCCAGAGCGGTTGTCCTTTCATCGCCCAGAATCTCACGAATGTTTTTACTAAGGAACTCGTCTTTCTTAACATTTTCTACGATAGAATCGAGAATGTCGTCAATAATTGATACAAAGAGAGGCGATTGCAAGAAACTTTTCAGTACATCGCCGATAATTGGGTTGGTTTTGTCAAAAGAAAGCGCCGTTATACGGGTTGACAACAGCTTATCCATAAAATTCGCCGCGCTATTTTTGACGCTTGCCTTTACGTCTTCCCGCTGAAGGCGTGTACGGACGATTTCCGGTGTGAGAAGCTCTCGCTCAACCATGCGCCCTATGCTCTGAGCGAGTTGACGACGCTGACGAGGGAGTATGCCCGGCGTAAAAGGAAGCCGCCATTTGCCGAGATACACTGCTTTGAGAGGGCGGAAGAGCATCTTGATAGCGATAGCGTTAGTAATGTATCCGATGACCGCGCCGATAAACGGCGGCACGAGCCATAATAGGACTGTTTTCATTATTGACTCATCACCTCTGAAGCGGTTATGGCTTGAGCTTCAGAGTCGTAGATGTGGACTTCGTCTTCGTACAACCATCCCTTGTATCCACCTTCGACAAATACCCATGATTCTATCGCATCCTGCTTTCGAACGGCTTTGCGTTCAAGTATCTTGACGATGGTTCCGCGCCGCATATAACCATGAGAGAAGCTGTTGGCATCCGGATCGCTTGATAAGTTTGTATAAGAAGGAACAATCACACCGTAACCTATGAGGGGTCTTGACAGAGGGTAGGTAGGCGGCGGTATAATAGAAAAGCTATTTTTTGCACGAACGCAGGAAAAGAGTATAATAAAGGTAATTACAGACATCGGTATAGCGACGTTAAATACTTTAGAAAAATGAGGACCCATTGTTAAAGAATATAACATTCTTTTTGATTCTTTACAATATGCTCTTTTCTCTCGTTCCCGCCCGAACGGAACCGCTCTATTCGGTTTCAAGCGGTGCGTTTTTTGGGACTTTTTACGGGCAAGTCGAGGAAATCGTCTACAAGGGTGATGATTCACGCGATTATTTGAGTCAATTACTCTGGGATATGAAACCTCTCTTCTTCTGGGGCGTTTCTATGAATTTTGAGAGGCGAAACCTTTTAGATGGCTTCGGCTTTTTTACTGAGGCCGTGTTGAAATATGGCATTGACGCAGACTCCGGCGTCATGGAGGACCGGGATTGGCAAGGAACCCATGGACAGCTCACCAATTATTCTTGCCATTGGAACTACACGCAAAATGCGTTCATACTCAATTTTGATGCGGGCGTTTCCCTGCCGATTTTTGAGACGCTTGTCTTCAAGGCTTACGGAACGATTCTATTCATGGATTTTTCGTTCAAGTCCAGAGACGGCTATTACCAATATGTTTCTTCTAACGCCGATACGTGGGACGACTCGATTCCCAAGCAGACCCACACGGGGCCGGCAATCAATTACAAACAGATGTGGATTATTGGGGGAGTGGGTATGTCATTGGTACTGCCACTAGATTATTTCCGAATGAGCATTGCTTTCAATGTAAGCCCGCTTGTTTCCTGCGCGGCCCACGATTCCCACCTTGTTTACGGCGGTGAATTCTACGACTATGTTCAGGGCGGTTTCTTCCTGGAACCTAAAGTCGAAGCGGTTTTTTCCATTTCACGATTCAGCTTTGCCTTCTTTTTTTCCCATAAATATGCGGCACACGCATTTGGTCAAACCTATAAAAAAGCGGGCGGGCATTACTTTGAGTCTGGCGTCGCAGGCGCTGGGTTTTCCTTCATGGAGACAGGGCTGACAATCAAGGTAATGTGGTAAAAAGGGGGGGGGACGGAGAGAGTGGGATTTGAACCCACGGTACCTTTTAGGGCACACACGACTTCCAATCGTGCTCCTTCGGCCGCTCGGACATCTCTCCCAAAAAACTCGGAGCAGGGGGGATTCGAACCCCCGGAACCCGGAGGGTTCAACGGTTTTCGAAACCGTCTCCTTCAGCCGCTCGGACACCGCTCCTGCTATATTGAATAAGTATATATTAAAAATGAAAATGTGTCAAGACCGTAAAGGCATAATTTTAATTATTTGTGATGTTGCGAAAGACGAGAGCGCCATAAGGCGAAACCACACGCCTTGTATTTGACAATATCCGCCTTAACATGTAATATAAAGGCTATGAATGTATTGTTGCGAAAAACCAGTCTCGTAGATTATCCTGAAAAAATAGCGTCTGTTATCTTTTTTGCCGCATGCAACCTCCGCTGTCCCTGGTGCCACAACCGCGAATTAGTGCTGTCCTGCGGCGAGGAAGTCGGTAGAGGCGGCTGGGTTTCATTAGACCAAGCTTTAGCGCATATACGGAAACGGCGTTCAATGTTGGGTGGAGTTGTTTTGAGCGGCGGGGAGCCGACCCTCTATACAAAATTGACGGAACTTATCGTGTCTATAAAAGATTTTGGCTTGCCCGTTAAACTCGATACAAACGGCATGAACCCGTCCGTGTTGGAAACGCTTTTACGGAAAGCCCCGCCGGATTACATCGCGCTTGACCTCAAATTAGCGCCCGACCGCTATGCCGAACTATTCCCGCCCTCGCATACGGCAGGAGCCGCATCCGCTGAACAAGTAGGGCTTGCTTTAAAACAAAGTGCGGCTCTTATCCGCGATTCAGTCCTTACCCACGAATTCCGCACTCTGGCCCTGCCGAATGTGGACGAAACGGATATTGACGCGCTTGCCCCGCTGGTTGATGAAGCCCTATGGTCGTTCAGGGCGTTCAGTTCTGGGAACTGTCTTGACCCGATATGGAATACATTTGCGGACTCAAGTATGGCGGACGTTAACAAATTGGTAAAAAGGGCAAGGGAATTAGGTAAAAACGCGGTGGGAGGGAATTTTGGAGGTGAGGGGAATTGAACCCCTGACCTTTTGAATGCCATTCAAACGCTCTAGCCAACTGAGCTACACCCCCAAAATCTTGTTTAATATACTTCAATTATACTTTTTTGTCAAGCGGATTTTTTAAAAATATGATTAACAAGCGATAATTCTCGATGTATATGAGCAGGCCTCCACGTCGATACCGTATATACGGGACAGTTGATTCTTCTACTATTTTCGTATAATATTGAAAAAGAATGAAATTCAGACTTTTAGTGGTTGACGATGAAAAAAACATACGGGATGGGCTTGCCGCGTCTCTGGAAATGGACGGACATGAGGTTGTTACCGAGTCCCGCGGTGATGACGCGCTGAAACGTTTCCGTAAGGGCGACATAGACCTTATCATCACGGACCTGCGTATGATGGGTTTGTCCGGCGAAGACCTACTGAAACAAGTCATTTCCGAAAGCCCTGGTATACCGGTGATTGTACTGACCGGGCATGGGACTGTCGAAACCGCTGTTTCGGCGATGCGAAATGGCGCTTACGATTTCCTTACCAAACCCATAAACCTTGACCGACTCTCCCTCCTGGTTCAGCGGGCGCTCGCGAACCGTGAGCTAGAAATTAAGCATCGGCGTATGGAAGAAGAAATCGCCCACAAAAAACAGTTTGAGACCATCATCGGGTCAAGCGCTCTGATGCACAAAGTATTTGACACCATAAGCCGAGTCGCGCCCGCGCGTGCATCTGTACTTATCACCGGCGAGTCTGGTGTAGGCAAGGAGCTGGTCGCGGATGCCATTCATGGACTTTCACCCCGCCGGAACAAGCCTTGCATCAAGGTACATTGCGCCGCATTTGCCGAAAGTCTCCTGGAAAATGAACTTTTTGGGCATGAAAAAGGCGCTTTCACCGGTGCGGCTTCTCGCGGACGCGGCTGTTTCGAGCGCGCCAATGAAGGCACACTGTTTTTAGACGAAATCGGCGAAATCAACCAGAACACCCAAATAAAACTTCTTCGTGTATTGCAGGAACGCAAATTCGAGCGGCTCGGCGGTGAGGAAACCATAGAAACAGACGTCCGTATAGTTGCGGCTACCAACCGGGACCTCAAAACCGAAATTGAAAAAGGAACCTTCCGTGAAGACCTCTACTTCCGTCTGAACGTTATCAACATCGAGGTGCCGCCTTTGCGGGAACGGAAGGACGATTTGCCGTTTCTCATCACGGCTTTTCTCAAAGAATTCGCGGCGGAAAATGCCAAACCGGTGGAAGGCATTGACGAAAAAGCCCGCGCCGTACTTTACGCCTATGATTGGCCCGGCAATGTACGGGAACTGAGGAACTGTATGGAGAGTGCGGTCGTTATGGCTCGGAGCAAGATTATCACTGTGGACGACTTGCCGCCGGCGCTGCAAAACAAGACAGATGCGGGCTTTATCCGCATACCGCTTGGCGCTACGATGGAGGAGGCGGAAAAAATCATCATCCGCGATACTCTCTCCGCCAACCACGGCAATCGTAGTAAAACCGCGGAGGCGCTGGCTATCGGCAGAAAAACTCTGCATCGCAAGTTAAATGAGTTGAACGAGCAAGAGGGAGACGAAAAATAGCCGCGGTTATCAAAAATTTACGCCTTGTTGTTTTTAACATCTTTTGCAATACGGACTATGAGTAAAATTCCTGTTCGGTTCACCTCAAGGTTTGCCGAAGCGCAGAGTAAACCCCAGAGAAGCCATAAAGAGGAAGGCGTCCGACTGGTCAGGCAGAGGGGTGAAAACCCAGGGATAGAAAGGGACGTCCGCTTTTACGGAAAGCTCCAAATCATGATTTACACGCAAGAAAACGCCCAAGCAGGTGAAGAAAGATGGATAGTGGTAAGGTTCGGACAAGAACAGCGCTCTGACCGACCGGCTCACGTCGCGGTATCCTGCGGTAAGACTAAAGTTCCAGCGCCCAACAAGGTCTGTTTTGGCCGTAAGCGCGTAGAGAGTTTGTTTCGAGGTACTATATCTGATATCATAGACTTCCTTTACGTCTCTTAAGAACACTACCGAGAGAAGGGCGCGGAAGCTCATAACCATAGAGGGCAGTCTAACGCCTGTGTCAATGGTGAAACAGGTTTGCTCGTAAGGGAAGCTCGAATCTTCTTGAGCGCCGTCAAAAGGTAAATCGAGACCCAGTGCGCCGAAAATGCGCCCATTCGGGCTTTGCGCGGATAGGGCCGTTGAGAACGCGAGACCTATAGCGGTTGAATCAAAATTGAGGAAACCCGCGGCAAGTCCTGCCGTAATGTTGAACGCGCCAAAGTTAAACGCGGCCCGTGCGAAGAGGCGGTTCAACAGAATAATATCCCGCTCATAGCCGAAGTTCACGG
>JAIRNA010000115.1 GCA_031258305.1 Treponema sp.
GTATAGATGAAGTTCCATGGACCGAAGAAGAATTTGGCGTACCAAGCGCTCATATATGATGCGGCAAACATCTCCGGGCTGACTCCGCCGCCAATCGTGAAAGCCAAGAAATAAGCAAGACCGCTTGCAAAACCCCAGATTCCGGCGGCAATAGCCGCGCCCCGGTACACATTGTCATTTTTGATTTTCTCATTGAACAGGTTCAGGATGATGAGACTAATCGTTACAGGCGCCGACATTAGCAAGAACGGCAACGCCCAATTCAGCAGAACTTGTACGCCGGACGGCGCTGTCGAGCAGATAAGCCCAATGATGAATGACAAAACCGCAAAAGCAAACACGCCCTGCTTATATTTGATTTTGTTCCCGGTAGCGCTACTGTAGAATTGACCACCGAGAGCCAAGCAACCGAGCGCCGTCGTAAACGTCGCGAGCAGTATGGCGAAGCCAAAGATAATCGTGCCGCCTAATCCGAGCGTCTGGCTGAGGATGTAGTTCAGCAGATAGGTCTGGTCAATGCCGCCCTGCTTCTGGTACAGATCCATAAGGAACGGGTCATTCGAATAGAAAGCGCCGAGAAAGCCGAGACCGATGTAGATGATACCGAGGCAAATTGCCGCGACGAAACCGGACTGGATAATTCTCTTCGTCTGCTCGCTGCTCTTCGTAATGCCCTTGCTAATCAGGTTGACGATAATGATGATCGCAATGATGGTTCCGGTCGGTCCGTCAAATGTCTGCAATCCCTGTGCAACGCCGAACGCGATAAGGCCCGGTGGGTTGGTCTGATAGGCTTCGGCTCTGACTCCCGTCGAGGACATGGTCGCCAGTCCCACGATGACGACTATGCCAAGGATTGCAAGCAAAAACGGCGTAAGGAATTTGCCCATGATGTCCACGACCTTGGATGGCTTTACCGCGCAGAGCGTGGCAAGCCCGGTGTAAACCAAGAGAAATATGACGGCCGCGGCATGTACGCCAGTCTGCGGCTCAAGCTTATCGAAACCGCCTGCCAGAATGGGTCTCAGGAACACCTCGTAGGAGGTCAGCGCCGCACGCGGAGTTACAACAAAACCTACCGTGATAAAGACGCCGATCGCGGCAAAGATGAGCATAAACTTCCTGCCGGGACGGTAATACGCGCCGATCTCGACCTGGGGAAACTTGGCGGAGGCGGCGAGACCCATGACACCGAAGACGGCGTCAAAGATAAAGAAGAATATGAATCCGACGAACCATTGACTTCCCCCGACGAATCCGAGGTAAGGCGGGAATATCAGGTTGCCCGCCCCGAAGAACTGCGCGAAAATCATAAAACCAACGGTAATAAGTATGATGTTGCGACTCTCCTGCTTCTTCACACTATTAAGAGTTGTTTCAGCCATGATTATTCCTCCTCCTCATCCACCGCCCCCCAAAGGAGGTAATGCCCCTTTCGGCGATTTTTGATCCGATAAGCATGGGCAATACCGATACACACAAAAGGAGAACTAAAACTTTCCCTTTTGTTCCGACTGTCTTTTCATCACTCATAAAGACCTCCCAAATAAATATAACCTAAACAGAAAATTTCTGTCTGAACAGAAAACTTCTGTGGGGTTCCCGCATAAAAACCTCTGGACAGATAGTCAAAAAATCTCTTTCCCTTGTCCATGGCTTTGTGCCTTTGGCGTGATTCCTCCGCCCCGAAACGTTCTTTTTCCCGTCCTATGCCTGACTGCCTTATCGACCCGCTCTTTATCCTCAGAGCGCTCCCTGGTCCACGTTGATTTCCGTCGTAAGATATCCATTAGGCTTGAAAAATCCGTTCTTCTTTAAGATGTCTTCAACATTCTTAAGAACATCGCCGGGCATATTTGCGCCTGAGAATAGCAGGGGCGGTTCAACTTCAAGGGCTTTGTCGCCGTATGCGTTAAAATGATCTACCGCTTTATTCGCATTAGCGAAAGGATTACTCTCCTGAACCGCCCCTACCGCCTCAAAAACCTGCTGAACGCATTTGTCCACTCTGGAGGATATTTCTTTCGCTTCCGCAATCTTGCCTTGCTGCAACAGCGCAATCACCTCAGACAATTCACCCGGGAAGCTGTTCACAGTACTAAGCAGGAAACCGTCATAGACGCCGCCGCCTTTCTTCTGCCATTCCGCATAACGCCCTTCCGCACCGCGCACAAAGAAGACGCCCTGATAATCATTTTTTGCAAGGGCTACTTTATCGCCGCTGCTAGTATCCTTAAACAGGATAAAGTTAGGATACGCGCCTGCCAGCCGGGCAACCAGTTCGGGGGACATCTCATTGTGGGTGAACTGCGGAAGCTGATACAAAGCGGTGGGATACCCAAGCGCCAGCACGGTTTCAAGACCATTGCCGATTTCATCCTGTGTCAATTCGCTGCCGCCGGGAGGGCAAACGGCAAAACCGTAAAATCCGCTGGACAGCAGAGCCTCCACACCTTCTTTTCCACTATTCTTTTCCGCATGATTAACAACCTGCCTGATGCCTTCCAACACTTGGTCGGTAGTTGTTTTCAGAATACCCACCAATATTTTGGCGTTATATGCTTTAGCGTTTTCTGTCAATACATCCAACAGTTGAAGTATCTCTTCGTCAGACATGAGCCAGCCGTCTCCGGTCGTGCTGGGGCTTAAAAATCCTTCAATGTACTGTGTCATGTACTTAAAGTGCGGGGCTGTCCGCGCCCCGTTCACGTGCGCGGGGCCGTCAAAATGAGTGATCGCGGCGCCCCAGAGTTTTGGGATGCCATTTGGGAAAAGTTTTTTGACCAACGCTTCGCGTTGTTTTTGATTTTCATTCATGTTTATATTCCTCTCAAATTAAAATGCAAATTCATTTCGCCGTTGATATCATTTTCCTCAAAGCTTTTTGAATTTTTTCAAGACCCGCGTGAATGTTATCCATTGACGTTGCGTATGACAGCCGCAAATACCCTTCTCCGGCGCTGCCAAAGGAAGACCCGTCAAGTAAGGCGACGCCCGCTTCATTCAATAGGTAATCCGCAACCTGACTGCTTTTTAAACCTGTGCCGGTAATATTGGGGAATGCGTAAAAGGCTCCCTTTGGATTCCGACAGGTAATGCCATCCATTGCATTAAGCCCGTCAACGATGACATCTCTTCGGCGCCTGTACTCCTCTGTCATCCGCCCCACAGAATCCTGCGGTCCTGTCAACGCTTCTATGCCGGCTATCTGTACGAAATGCGTCGTGCAGGAGTTGGAGTTAATGAGAAGCCGCGTCACATTTTGGGCTATCTCCTTGTGCATAATGCCGTATCCAAGCCTCCAGCCCGTCATGCAATACGCTTTGGAAAAACCGTCAACGATGATAGTTTTATCTTTCATGCCCGGCAATACCGCAATGGATTCTACCTTGCCGTCATAAAGAATGCGGTCATAAATCTCATCAGACATTACAAAAATGTCTTTCCCTTTAATGACATCCGCCAGCGCTTCCAAGTCGCTACGGGTGAGGGCGCTTCCGGTCGGATTGGAAGGAGAGTTGAGTATAATGAGTTTAGTCTTAGAGGTAATTTTCGCTTTCAGTTCATTGATATCAAGACGGAAATCATTCTCCTCCCTAAGATCAACCGGCACGGGGATACCCCCGGCATATCGTATCACTGAACTATAAGCCGGGAACCCCGGGTTCGGATAGATGACTTCTTCCCCCGGGTTGACCAGTACGCAGATGGTGTAGAAAATCGCCGCTTTTCCACCCGGAGTAACAACGATTTCATCTACTTCCGTCTTTATTCCTTTATATTGAAAAACGTGTTCCGCTATGGCTTCGCGGAGTTTAATGATACCTTGTGATTGACAGTACGTGGTAAATCCATCATCCAACGCTTTTTTTCCTGCCGCTACAATATTTTTAGCCGTCGGGAAATCCGGCTCGCCAATTTCAAAATGGATTATTTTTTTGCCCTGCGCTTCAAGCCGGTTTGCAGCTGCAAGCATTTTAAATGCGGCTTCTCCCGCCAATCCCTGTAGCCGATTTGCCAATAAATGATCAAACATTCTTTCATTACTCCAAAATCACCTAGAAGTATAATTTTTTAATACGGGATTCATTCTTATCTCCCGATTAATTAAACATTGATTAATCTTGAACCAAATTATATGTTGATTGTTCATGAATGTCAAGATTTTTTTTTAATTTTTGATAAAAATATGGTTCGTTTGTTAAGGATCTGCCCCACATTGGGAATAAAACCGCCCCAAAGGAGGTACACGTCCTTTTTTTCCAGCGCCGTTTGTTCCGGCTGTCTTTTCATCACTCATAAAAACCTTCCAAATAATAATAACCTAAACAGAAAATTTCTGCGGGTAGTCGAACCTTCGGTTCGTTATTGATTATCGAACAAGTCCACTCAGTTTTTAACCGCTAATTCTTTTTTTAGTTCCTGGGTAAGCAAGGGAATAATTTTAAAAACATCGCCCACGACGCCGTAATCGGCAACGGAAAAAATAGGCGCGCTAGGATCTTTGTTTATGGCGATGATAATGTCCGACTCTTCCATGCCCGCCAAATGCTGAATAGCCCCCGAAATACCGCAGGCAAAATACACGTTGGGACGTACGGTTTTTCCCGTTTGTCCAACCTGCCTGTCCTTTTCAACCCATCCTGCGTCTACAGCGGCGCGTGAAGAAGAATAGGTTCCGCCAAACAATGCCGCCAATTCCTCAAGCATCTTAAAATTTTCGGGACCGCCCATTCCGCGCCCCCCGGAGACAAGAATTTTGGCGTCCTGAATATCCATTTTTGTCGCGGTCTTTTTTACGACTTCGAGTATTTTAACCTTAATGGACTTGTCCAGATCCTTCACCGCGAATCTCTCGATCTCCACTTTCGCGTTTTCATTTATATCCAATCTCTGCATAACACCGGGGCGAACGGTTGCCATTTGCGGCCGGTGTTCGGAACATAAAATCGTTGCCATAATATTTCCGCCGAACGCGGGACGGGTCATTCTAAGGTCCTTTGTCGCGGCGTCAATCTCCAGTTTGGTGCAGTCAGCGGTAAGACCGGTATGCACGCGAGCCGAAACGCGGGGAGCCAGGTCACGGCCAATCGCGGTTGCGCCGTACAGCACGATCTCCGGTTTTTTTGCCTCAATTACCGCGTGTAACGCGGTAACATAAGGATCGGTCATGTACGTTTCAAGGGCCGGATCGTCTACAACAATGATTTTATCGGCGCCGTATTTTACCAGCCTGTCGGTCAAGCCGTCGAGTCTGTATCCTAAAAGAACAGCGGTAACATCCGCGCCAAGAACACTTGCGAGGCGTTTTGCCTCACCGACAAGTTCGTAAGAGACGCTTGATACTTTGTTATCGACTTGCTGGGCAAATACAAAAATACCCTTATAATCTGTTTTATTCATAGCAACTACTCCTTTACAGCACAAATTTCTTTTTGAGGCTCTCAATCAGGAAATCAACGGACTCTTCGGCCCCCAAATTCACGACGGTACCTTTGCCTTTTAGCTCTTTAGTGAATGACCTCGTAACCCTCGTCGGCGATCCCTTGAGCCCGATGTTCCCGTCATCAATATCCAAATCGGCGCGGACGAATTTTTTTACCTCTTTCTCCCGGTATGCTTCAAAAATACCGCCGGGAGTCATATAACGAGGTTCATTCAATTCGGCAAGGGCGGTGATAAGGCAGGGCAATGTTACTTTTATCATGTGATACCGGTCTTCAAACTGGCGTTTAACAACAACACTGTCGCCTTCCAGTTCAATACCTTCCGCGTAGCTTATGTTGACCAGTTTCAAATGTTCCGCGATTTGCGGACCGACCTGAGCTGTATCGCCGTCAATAGCCTGCCGACCCGTGATAATAAGATCATAGGGCAGCTTTCGGATCGCCGATGCCAGGGTGGAACTTGTCGCCCAGGTATCGGCGCCGCCGAACGCGCGGTCGGTAATCAGAATGACCTCATCAGCGCCCATAGCCAGAGACTCACGAAGAATCGCGTCGGCCTGGGGCGGACCCATGCTAATAACGGTTACTGTTGCGCCGTTTTTGTCCTTTATGCGTAAAGCCGCTTCCAACCCAGCCTTATCATCGGGGTTCATGATACTGGGAATCCCTTCTCGTATCAAGGTTCCGGTAACCGGATCCAGTTTGACCTCCGTTGTGTCGGGAACCTGTTTAATACAGACAACAATATTCATACTCACTCCTATTATTTAAAAATTGAAGCGGCGATTACCATGCGTTGTACTTCGCTGGTGCCTTCATAAATCTCGGTGATTTTCGCATCGCGCATCATGCGCTCAACCGGATAGTCCCGCATATATCCATACCCGCCGAACAACTGCACGCATTTTGTGGTGACCGCCATTGCGGTCTCGGCGGCAAACAGCTTGGCCATAGCCGCATCCGCGGAAAACCGCCTGCCTGAGTCTTTTGCGAGGGCCGCGCTATACACCAGAAGGCGCGCCGCTTCAATACGGGCTTTCAGATCCGCCATCTGAAATTGAGTATTCTGGAACTCGGCAATGGATTTATTAAACTGCTTGCGTTCTTTCGTATACTTCACGGTTTCGTTGAATGCCCCCTGTGCCAGCCCCAGCGCCTGAGCTGCAATGCCAATACGGCCGCCGTCCAGTGTCTGCATGGCGATGTTGAAGCCTCTGCCTTCCTGACCAAGCAAATTTTCCCTGGGAACGATACAGTTTTCAAAAATCAACTCGCACGTCGCGGACCCCCGTATTCCCATCTTGTGTTCTTTCGTACCGATGGAAAACCCCGAAAAATTTTTTTCCACAATAAACGCGGAAATACCCTTTGTTCCTTTTGTTTTGTCGGTCATGGCAAAAATGACATAGGTATCGGCTTTTCCGCCATTGGTAATGAAAATTTTAGTGCCGTTAAGGACATAATGATCTCCATCCAGCACCGCAGTGGTTTGCTGGCCGGAAGCATCGGTACCGGCGGACGGTTCGGTAAGACCAAAGGCGCCAAGTTTTTCACCTTTTGCCAGAGGAACAAGATATTTGGCTTTCTGTTCCGGCGTACCGAAATTTTTGATTGGATCACAGCATAACGACGTGTGCGCCGATACGATAACGCCCGTTGTACCGCATACTTTTGAAAGCTCTTCGACGCACATAACATAAGAAAAGGTATCGCAACCCTGCCCGCCGTAGTCCTTTGGAATAGGAATCCCCAAAAATCCGTAACGCCCCAGTTTTTCCACAGTTTCTGAGGGAAAACGTTCCTCTTCATCAATGTCATGTGCAAGGTCTTTTACCTCTTTTTCCGCGAAATTCCGGAACAAGAGCCGTACCATTTCCTGCTCTTTACTCAACGAAAAATCCATTAATCTACACTCCTTTATGTATGCACGTATGCGCATCTTTTTATTCTGAACGCCTTACAGAAGCAACATATCCGAACCAAATGTACGCGTTGTCGATTATGATACGATTATGCGTTTACAAACGGCTCCGGCTTCCTTTTTTCAAGAAAAGCGGCCATCGCGTTTTTCTGATCTTTTGTTTCAAAACAAAGTCCGAATTGTTCCGCTTCAATTTCTATACCGCTCCCTATATCACTGTGCAAGCCTTCGTTCACGGCTTTCTTTGTCGCGCGTACCGCAATCGGCGCGTTTGCGGCAATTTTTTCCGCCAGTTTGAATGCCTCACCCGTCAGCGCCTCCGCCGGATAGACCGCGTTCACCAGTCCAATGGCGAGCGCCTCAGACGCCTTGATTCTTGTAGCGGTAAACAGCAATTCCTTTGCTTTCCCCACGCCGACAAGCCGCGAAAGCCGCTGGGTCCCGCCAAAACCCGCGATAACGCCGAGTCCCACCTCAGGTTGAGCGAATATGGCAGTTTCACTTGCAAGACGAATATCACAGGCCATTGCAAGTTCACATCCTCCGCCAAGGGCATAGCCGTTTACCGCGGCGATAACCGGAACAGGAAGGGTTTCTATTTTACGGAATATCCGGTTCCCGTTCAGGGACCACTCTTTTGCCTGAGTTTTTGAAAGCGGATACATGAGGGCGATATCCGCGCCGGCAACAAATGCTTTTTCACCCATACCGGTAATAATGACGCAACGGGTTTCATCAATCTTAACGCTATCGACAGCCTCCTCAAGTTCCGAAAGAACATCTATTGAAAGGGCATTTAATGCTTCAGGTCTATTAATTGTTATTATATGAATAAAAGATTTCTGTTCCTGTTTGATATAGTTCATGTCTCCACCCGGCATCAAAACTAAAACGTACAATGAAACCGCTTTTCAAACACGGAAATCAAGCCTGTTCGAAAATCCGGATGAGCGATTGCAATCAACGCCCGGGCGCGTTCCCGCAGCGTTTTCCCCTTGAGTTCGGCAATGCCATATTCTGTAACAACATAATTGACATCATTCCGCGATGTAGTTACCGCGGCTCCCTCGTCAATTAAAGGAACAATTTTAGAAATACCTTTTGTTACGGAAGGCATCGCTATAATGCTTCGTCCGCCTTTACTCATATTGGCCGCGCGTACAAAATCCACCTGACCGCCTGTCCCGCTGATCTGTCTGTATCCGATTGAATCCGAAACAACCTGCCCCATTAAATCAACCTGCACACAGGCATTGACACTAATAAGATTATCATTTTGGCAGGCAATCCTCGGATCATTTACATAATCAACAGGGCACATTTCAACCGTAGGATTATTGTTCACATATTCATAGAGTTTACGGGTACCCATCAAAAAGGAGGCGACACTTCTTCCTGGGTGAAAATTCTTTTTACGGTTGTTAATAACGCCTTTTTGCAACAGATCAACCGCGCCGTCAGAAAACATTTCGGTATGCAGACCGAGATCGTTCTTGTCGCTAAGACCCGCCAATACAGCATCAGGAATTGCCCCTATTCCCAGTTGGAGGCAGTCCCCGTCCCTTGCAAGGGAGGCCACATTCTTCCCGATTGCTTTTTCAACTTCACTCAGAACCATAGGGTGAAGGTCGATAAGCGGGGCATCATGTTCGACAATATAGTCAAGGTCGCTAATATGAATAAAACTGTCGCCATACGTGTAGGGCATAAATTTGTTAATCTGGGCGATCTTTATTTTGGAACATTCCGCGGCCGGTTTTGTATAGTCAACCGACACGCCAAAACTACAATAACCGTGTTCATTTGGAGGGGAAAGCTGGAAAAGCGCCACATCAGGACGCACTCTTGTCCGAAAATAATCAGGATATTCGTAAAAGAAAAGAGGCGTGTAATCCCCGCGCCCTTCGGCTATTGCCTGCCTCGTAGTCCCTCCGAGAAATATAGTATTATGCCAGAAATTTTTCTCGTATTCCGGTTTACAATATTCGCTTTTCCCCATAGCAACCATGTGAAAAATCTCGACATGCTCATAGGCATCCGCGTTTCTTACAACCGCGTCAATTAACGCAACAGGCTCCCCCACAGCATGGCCAAAGACAACTTTGTTTCCGGACTTAATGTGCTTTACCGCTTCATCGGCGGACACCAATTTCGATTTGTACTCGTTCTGCCAATTCATATTATTACTCCTTAGATTTGAGTATATCAGGTATACACCTAATTACAATTACAAGTGAAGAGTTATTCGGAAATTGATGTTTCCGAATAACTCTCTACCCCGCAAGAGGAACAACCACCTACACTATCATGGCGACCGTGGCCGTACAGGTAACATAAAAAGTAACCAGCAACGCATTCAGTATGGAACCAACCCAAACCCTGCCGGTCTTTTTATAAAACACCCGGGCGACAAGACCGGTGATGGGCACAATAAAAAGCAAGGCAAACATGAAGATCCCCGAAAGGGTATTGGGCATTCCCGTACCCGGAACCGTGGGGACACCCCGGAGGCCCGTAATCCCCATATACCCGTAATCGTATATCTGGTGAAGCGCAAGGCCGCCGCCGCTGACAAAAACTATCAACGCCGTATTAAGCCATTCCTTTTGCTTGTTGATCCGGGTAATGGCGTTAAGCAAAACCCCGGTAACCAGGTAATACTCAAAGAAGAAGGGCAGGTAGCGCAGGAAATGGGACCACTTAAAATCGGGCATGGCCTTGAAGACAAACTTAAAGAACCCCACATCCACATGGAAGAAATAGGCGCACACAGTTACGGCAAGATAGGCGAAAAGGAACACCAGGACTGCAAGCAGGAGGGATTTTCCGAATTCCACCTTGGTAACTTGCAGGCCGGTACTTGCCAGACTTCCCCCTTTCTTCTTTGCAAGTCCAAAGTAGATAACCGCAAAGAGGGCGATGAAGAGTACCGTCAGGACCAGATGCAGGAATACCACCCCGTTGACCGTCGGTAACTGGAAATACCGGTTTGGGCTCAGGATTGAGGGTACAAACATGGGATAGAAGGGAAGATAAATCGGCAGTCCAACCGCCCACACATAGAGGAAGGCGGGCGCCAAAAGCGCGATAATGTAAAAAATCGCATAGATCGCCTTGTCTTTGGCGGTGGAAATGGTGGTTAAGCTCGCCGGTTCAGGGTGTACAATGGTTTTGAAGAAGGGCCGGGTAAGGAGGAAGAGGCCCAGGCTGAAGAACAGCAGAAGGAAACCCACCAGACTGACGCCGCCCCCCACGTTTTTCCAGCGCCACACCTGATTGGTATAGGGAATCTGCCCCTCCAGTTTCCCGCCGGCCAAGGCGATGTCGAAATACTCCAGGGCAATGACCACCGATTTATTGCTGAAGGTATTAATCGAATGGGTATGGGGCATGGTAAATCCCGCCCGCAGGGTCCGCCGGTCCGCGGCGGCAATCGCCTCATTCCGGCTAAGGGGAGTACTGTTGCCATAGTTGTAGAAGTTCCCGTATTCGGCCCCTTCAAAACCCATGCCTTTAGTGAATATGGGACTGGTCTTATAATCTATGCCCTTGGCGACCCCCCAAAACAAACTGGCCGATTCATCGTACTGGCCGAAACTGACCGCGTAATTTACCGGATAGGCGTTAACCGGGTCATCGTCCAGCGCCGGGTCAACCTTAAATGAATTGGACGTGATCAGGATCGCCCTGGGGACCGCCACGGAACTATCCCGCTTCTGTTCCTCAAAGGCGCGGATAGCGGTTTGGCGGGACGCTTCCCCGCCCGCGGAATGTCCGGTAACGCCCAGCCTGTTCTTGTCCACAAAGGGCAGGCATCCCAGGTACTGGAGCGCCGCATACATCCCCGTATCATTTACCGGCCGGTCAAATTCCATGTTCGGGAACTGGGTCAAACCGTGGGCGTAGGCATCAATAGCCATAACCACAAAGCCCCGGCGGGACAATTCTATGGCGTGTAATTCTTGGGCGTCGTTGCTTGCCGAATATCCATGACAGGCAACAACAGCCGGCACCGGAGCAATGGCCGCGATGTTTTTCGGAACATACAACAGGGCGGTAATATTCGCGCCGTTCCCGTTGACAAATTGGATCTCCTCCACATCCACCGCCCCGAAGGCGGTAAGGCCTCCTTCGGCGATCATTGATCCGACGAGCATTAATAGTATTGATATACATAAGAGTATAATCAATACTTTTCCTTTTTTGCCGGTACCGTTTGTCCCGGCCGTCTTTTCATCACTCATAAAAAACCTCCAAAATATAAAAATATCAACGGGGCTGCCCGGAAATTAATCCTGGGAGCCTCGTTTTCCCCGGTGCTTACACCGGCA
>JAIRNA010000138.1 GCA_031258305.1 Treponema sp.
GTTTATGTATAAGTATTTGGAAGAGCTCGTCATACACGCGAAAAAGACAGGCTATGAATATACCTATATTACAACAAACGGCGCTCTCGCGACAAAAGACCGTATGAGAACGCTTATTGCGGGCGGATTGGACAGCATCAAATTTTCAGTAAACGCAGGCACAGCCGAAACGTATAAAAAGATTCACGGCAAGGACGAATTCGACAAAGTAATACAAAATATATTTGATACCATAGCATTACGCAATACGCTTAAAAAAGACCTGGTTGTTTTTGCTTCCTGCGTTGAAACAAATCTAAACTCATCCGAGATTGAAATACTAAAGAATGTACTGCGGGGGGGGGGGGTCGATCGTGAGTTAAATGTCTAACCGCTTATTAATAACGGAGGAACGATGAACGAAGCGCAAACAGAATCAAACGAGTTGGGGAAAGCAAATAAGAGGCGGATGATTTCGTCCAATTGCTGGTGGGGTGCGATTGGAGAAAGCGGCGCTGTAAAGATGTGTAATCAAGTATTCAACCGTTTTCATATTACGCCTGAAGGTTATTTTTCGATCTGCGGGGCCCAGCGTGAAAATTTACTTGTTGCGGCTGATGTAAATAAGCTGTCGTTATTAGAGGCGTGGACCTGCGAGATTGCAAAGGAAGTACGGAAATATTTTATAGATAAATATCTGCCTGTAAATATACAATGCTACAATTGCCAGCATAACGCCAATATACAAGCGGCTCCTTTATGTGATTGGGCGGTAGAAAAGGAATGTTAACGTGAGTGTCAGATTGTTAGATTGCACGTTAAGAGACGGCGGTCATGTGAATAAGGCCGACTTTGGCGCGGATACGATTAAAGGAATAGTAAATTCTCTCGTCAAATCCCAAGTAAATATTATTGAACTTGGTTTTTTAAAAAATACGCGCTATTCAAAAGATACGGCGTTATTTGCCGAAATAGAATATGCTTACGGTGTTTTGCCTGAAGAAATTAATAGTACCGAATTCTCTCTTATGATAAGACCGGATGTATTCGACGCAAAAAATATTTCACCGTATTGTGGGAAAATAAAATATATACGGCTTGCGTTTTACTATGAAGACTTGCCGCTTGCGCTCCATACAGGCGACAGTCTACGGAACAAAGGCTATACGTGTATTTTTAATCCCGTCAATATTATGGGATATGACGCTCAAACAATGTCAAAACTTTTGACGGAGCTTAATAATTTTAAGCCGTATGCTGTAACAATAGTAGACACATTCGGCGCGATGATGCCTAATGATTTAAATAAGATACTCAATTTGTTTCATGAATATTTGAATCCATCTATTTGTATAGGACTACATCCGCATGAAAACCTTTGCATGAGTTTTGCATTAGCGCAGATATTTATTGAAAAAGAGCATAGTATGAGAGATATAATCGTCGACGCTTCTCTTATGGGTATGGGACGTGCGCCTGGGAATTTACCCATCGAACTGCTTATCAATTATATGAATCAAGTTTACGGAAAAGGTTATTGCCTTTCCTCGATTATGAATGTGATAGAAGAATATATTCTTCCGATACGTAAAAAATATTCATGGGGATATTCACCTGCGTATTTTTTATCAGCGAAACAAAAAGCGCACCGAAGTTATGTGGAACATCTCTTGAGTCGCGGATGTTCACTCCCAGAAATCGAGGCCGTATCCGACGCTATCACTGTAGACAAAAGAATAAAGTTTGATAAAGATTATGCGGATGCGCTCTTGCATAATATAAAGGAATATAATTGATGTGGATTGAAAGACAATCGTCCCCTATGAATATAATGACGATCGGAACAAAGAACGATGAGTCAATAAACAGAATTCAGGAAATTATCGGATGTTGGCATAATATATGCGTTACTCTTATTATTGACGACCTCAACAACTTATCGTTTGAAAAACTTGAAGCTTTGTTCTATATTCATAAACCTGAGGTTGTGATTTGCAATGCACATTGTATTTCTGTGCAGAATATTCATTTATTGACTGAATATTGCAATAATAAAAATATAAAATTAATTTGTCTACTCTTTGATTTTACCCTAGACTCAAATTTGTTAGAAAATGGATTTAATATAAGAAAAGAAAAAATTATATCCCAATTTCAAAAACAAGACGCTGTTTTAAACATTGAACGTAATGCGGTTTTTAGAACGTCGACGGTATATGGCGATAATCAAGGAGATAAAGAAAATAATTTTATACATTCTCTTTTAGAAAAAATATCCGGCGAAGACGTTTTATTTGTTGACAATACAAATGTTTTTTATCCTGTTCTTATGGACGACCTTGCATTTTATATAAATGAAAACTTGTCAAAATCTGGATATTTTGAAATTGTAAGCGATACGCCAATTACACTTTTTCAAATGGCGGGCGTTGTTATGGAGGTTTTTGGTGAAAGCAAAGATAATTTACGTCCGAATACCGCCGATTCCATCTATACTTTTGATGTGAATTGTATCAATCCGGGAATAAGTCCTTTAAAAAAAGGAATTGAAATCATCCGCAATCAGATATTCTGTAGTTTTAATCTCGTTTATAAATATTCACCGCATGAATATTTTATGAAAAAGAATATCGCATTCTTTCGTTATGAAATGGGAAAGAGTTTAGCTCTTGCTGTAAGTCCTGATATTAAAGAAAGAATAGACTATGTAATGCCGATACCTCATTCTGGTATTTATTATGCTATTGGGATTGCGGAAGCATTAAATAAGCCTTTTATTCAAGGCTTGGAAAAGAAAAGCCGTTCTGAAAAGAGCTTTTTTATAGCGGACTCTTTGCGCCGAAGACGGAGCATTTTTAACAATATGATTTTTATCAAAGAATTTATATCAGGCAAATCTCTCTGTATCGTTGATGAAGCCGTATTCACCGGCGTTACATTAAAATCAGTCTGTGCAAAACTTCGGGAATATAATGTCAAAGAAATACATATTTGTATTCCATCGCCTATTAGCGATAATTCTTGTGAAAGTTTTATTCAACCGAAACGTTCTTTATTGCTTGGATATACAAGACCTGAATCGCTTAAGAATTATTTTGACGCCGATTCAATAATATTTCAACCGATAGACATATTTAAAGAAGCGATGGGATCTATTCATCATAATTTATGCCTTCATTGCTTCGGAGATAAAGGTGAGGAACTATAGCGCGGCTATTTTGGGGTTTCAACGCTTGTCTGATTTGAATGGCTTGTCATACGCCGCAGTCGGAGAAATCTTACGGCGGACGATTTTACCATCCTTATGAAACCTCTCTTAGAAAGTTACGGTAATTGCGGGTTTACGGACTTTGCTGTGTTCATAGAGTTGTATACCTGCGTTAAAGCGACGTTCCGCCTCAATGGAAGAGGGGGGGCCGTGGGCTGGAAGCACTATGTAGTCGCCTTGGAGGGTGAGAATTTTGCTGTAAAGCGCCGTAACTTGGACTTTTTCGCCGTAGGAGCTGGCTGTCTTGCCGACAAGACCTGCACTGAGCGCGTCCCCGGTGAAGATAATGCGTTCTATTTTGTAGACGGCCGCATCAAAGGCGTGACCGGGAACAGAGAATACTTCTATTTCAAATGGTCCTATGGAGAATTTATCTCCGTCGTGTACCATGATGGTTTTGTAGCCGAGGATGAGCGGATTTACCGCGTAAACATTGGTTTTATATATCCGTTCAAGGGTTCGTAGTCCAGACACGTGATTGGAATGGTCGTGGGTGATAAGTACGCCGGCGAGCGTGTAGCTATTATCTTCGATGATGTTGACAAGGGTTTGATCAATACGCGCCGGGTCTATGAGGACTGCCGTCTTGTCCTGCGATTCGCTTCCGATAATGTAGGAATTCCTCGCGCCCGGCGAAGTGGTATGGAAATAAACTTGCATGGCGTTACTCTGACATTTCAAAAATCGCTTCGCCGGTGTTTGATGTCTTAAAAGAGACGCTTTTGCGCTTCGTCATGATGAAGTTTGTTCGTTTTATGTCGCAATTGATGAGACTCGTGCAAACCATGTCCGCATTGATAAAACGGCTGTTGTACATTCCCGAATCGTTGAAAGAACAGTTGACAATAGACGCGCCTCCGTAGTTTATGTTCACCAAGTCCGAATTCTCAAAGAAGACTTGTTGGAATCGAGCGCCAGCAAAGGAGAGAAATTCAAGATTCGTCTGCCTGAATGAGCAATTATAAAAGTCTGCAAACTCAAAAAGCACCAATTGCATAGAGCAATTCGAGAAATCGCATACCGAAAAGATAGAGCTTTTGAAATTACACGCATAGAAGCGCCTTCCTGAAAAGTCCTCGTTTTCAAAACGCATATAAGACGCATTCAGGTTACACACGTCCGTTCCTCGTTTTATGAGATTACCTATACGGATTTCTTCGGCTTTAACATCTGCACTGTGGGGCGCGCAGAGTTTTGAGTCGGTTATGGCGAGCCGTCCGCAACCGGCCGCGCAATAATTGAGCGAAAACATGACTCTATCATAAGATTTACCATGCTTTTTTTCAAGGCTCTTGTCATAAAAAATAAAATACGGTAAACTACTCGTATGCAAGTCGCCATTATTTTTGGGTCCGTTTCGGATAAATCGGTTATGAAGAAAGCCGCGGACGTTCTGCGGGAATTCGGCGTGGAATTTTCTGCCCACATTCTTTCCGCGCATCGCGTTCCGGAACTGCTGGAAAAAACAGTACGGAACCTTGAAAGAGCGGGGGTCGAAGTTTTCATAGCCGGCGCAGGGCTGTCAGCCGCTCTGCCAGGTGTGATAGCAAGCGCGACAATCGTTCCGGTCATTGGCGTGCCCATTGCAAGTGGAGGACTCGGCGGGCTTGACGCCTTACTCGCCGTCGCGCAGATGCCCAAGCCCGTGCCTGTGGCTACGGTCGGGCTTGATAATGCAGCTAATGCGGCGTATCTGGCAATAGAAATTCTCGCTGTTAAATATCCGGACTTAAAGGAAAGATTGCGGCGATTCCGCGAAACCATGAAAGCCAGTTTTGAAGAGACAAAGGTAGATTTGTCGTTATGACCTATGGCGGATGGAGGAATGATGATTATCTGGCGTATTTTACTTTCGTCGGCGATGAAATATTAGGATATTTTCGTGGTGATAAACAGAGGATTATCGTTTACAAACTTATTATCACCATCGTAAATTATAAGTATTTTGTTAATTATTTTTGGATTAGTTAAAGCTCTTGACAATTACTAATACAAATGGACATTTTCAGGCTACTGTATGTCGAATGGCTTAAGCTTTCGTCCATAGTGCGGTACTGAACCGCAAGCCCTTCAGTATAACCCGATACTTACCGAGAACAGACTCCTCGAATCCAGAGTGTAAAGCTCCCCAACTCAGCATAAAAATTCTTTTGTTGCACAAAGCCCTTATTCGGGCCAACAAATGCCGCCGACACGTGTCGTAAATAGAGCGCGTTACAATCAGAGAAAGACTTGTCTTTTATTTAAATAAGTCTTATATTATTAAGTGAGGGGAAAAATGGGAGAAATTAAATCTTCTGTTAAGAAAAAGGAAAAACTTAAGGAGTCTAAAGACTTCAAGGTGATAGTTTTAAATGACGATTATACCACGATGGACTTTGTGATTTATGTTCTCAAGTCTATTTTTCATAAGAATGAAGCCGAAGCCCACCGTATCATGCTTTATATCCACAAAAAAGGGCAAGGTACCGCGGGACAGTATCCTTTAGACATCGCTCGGACAAAGATGGACCAAGTTCACAGTTTGGCGCGTGAAAACGAATTTCCCCTTGTGTGCATACTAGAAGAAGTGTAAATGTAGGAGAACTTATGAAAATTTCAGGTCATGTTCAGGCAATCATAAACGCGGCGTATAACGAAGCCAAACTGCGTAACCACGAGTACCTCACTCCGGAACATATTCTCTACGCGGCCCTCGCTTTTGACGAGGTACGCGGAGTCTTTATCGCATGCGGCGCAGATGCGGAACAGCTCAAGATAGGCATAAATAATTACCTTCAACAAAAAATTCCCATTATCAGAAATAGCGAACCGACTCAAACCGTGGGCTTCCAGAGTGTCATCGAACGGGCTATGATTCAGAGTCAGTCTTCTTCAAAGCAAGCCATCGACGTAGCAGATATTCTGGTTTCACTGTTTGATGAAGAACGAAATTATTGCGCCTATTACCTACGCAAGGTCGGCGTGAAACGGCTTGACCTTTTGTCGATTCTCTCCCATGGCGCGGCAGGTAAAGAGCCTGTCTTCATAAACGTCGATGAAGAAGATACTGGACAAAAAAACAAGGGGAAAAAAGCCGCTCTCGAAAAATATGCCGTGAATTTAACAGCGCTTGCCCAGGAAAACAAACTGGAGCCAGTAATTGGACGAGATGCAGAACTGGAACGTACTGTGCAAGTGCTTTGTCGTAGACTCAAGAACAACCCTATCCACGTCGGCGATTCTGGCGTGGGTAAAACGGCCGTCACTGAAGGACTCGCCCAACGGATTGTGCGAGATGAAGTGCCGCCCCCCATAAAAAACTTTTCTATCTACTCGTTGGATATGGGTGCATTGATCGCCGGCACCAAATACCGTGGGGATTTTGAGGAAAGACTCAAGCGAATCGTGGAAGAATTACTCAAAAAAGAGAAGGTTATCCTGTTCATAGACGAAATTCATACTGTTGTGGGCGCTGGTTCCGCATCAGGAAGCGCCTTAGACGCTTCAAACCTTCTCAAGCCCGCGCTCACATCCGGTAGACTTCGTTGTATAGGTTCCACAACTCACGAGGAATACAACAAATTCTTCGAAAAAGACCGCGCGCTCTCCCGCCGATTTCAGAAAATAGACATAAATGAGCCGAGCGAAGAAGATGCTATCGCCATTCTCAAGGGTTTACAGTCCAAATACGAAGAGTACCACCGAGTCGTCTATACAGATGAGGCAATCACCTCTGCTGTGAAGCTTTCAGCGCAATATATCACGGAACGGCGCTTGCCTGACAAAGCTATCGACGTTATTGACGAGGCAGGCGCTTTCGCACGGATTGAGGAATACAAAAAGGAAAAGCGGGAAAAAACAGGCGAAAATAGGGAAGAAGAGTTGGAATTTAGAAAAGAGAGGGATGAAGTCCCGATCACCGTTGATTTGCCGCTGGTTGAAAAGGTTACGGCAAAGATTGCCCGTATACCGGAAAAGTCTGTGGGCGAGTCCGAAAAAGACAAGCTCCGAAAACTGGAAGAGCGGCTGAAAGCTCGCATCTTCGGGCAGGATGAGGCAGTCGCTTTAACAGTGAAAGCGGTAAAGCGTTCCCGCGCCGGTTTTCGGAAACCGGACAAGCCAGTCGCCAACTTCCTGTTCGTGGGTCCGACCGGCGTTGGCAAGACCGAGCTTGCTCGCGGACTTGCGGATACATTGGGTATCGCTATGCACCGCTTTGATATGAGCGAGTATCAGGAGAAACACACGGTTTCCCGCCTCATCGGTTCTCCGCCGGGCTATGTGGGCTACGAGGAAGGAGGATTGCTCACGGATGCGGTGCGTAAACAGCCCCATGCGGTTCTCCTCATGGACGAAATAGAAAAAGCTCACCCGGACGTATTTAACATTCTTCTCCAAGTCATGGACTATGCGACTCTTACGGATAACAATGGCAGAAAAGCGGATTTCCGTAACGTGGTGCTGATAATGACGAGTAACGCGGGCGCACGGGACATTGGACGCAACCTCATCGGCTTCGGAGAACGGCAAATGAACGAAATTGCGGTCAAAGACGCGATTGATAAGGCTTTCACCCCGGAATTCCGCAACCGTTTGGACGCGGTCGTGCGTTTCGGTCATCTTTCAGAGAAAATTATGGTTTCTATCGTGAAAAAAGAGCTTGCCGTGTTCGAGGAACAGCTCGCGGAAAAAAATGTAACCCTCACGATAACTGATGCCTGTGTTTCAAAACTCGCCGAGGAGGGCTACAGCCGTGAATTCGGCGCGCGCAACGTAGGGCGTATAATCGAGGACAAAATAAAATCATTCTTCGTGGACGAGGTGCTTTTCGGCGCATTGAGCGAAGGAGGAAGCGCGGTCGCAGACTGGGATGAAGATTACAAAATAAGTGTAAAAGGCAGCTAGAGGAAATGGGGGGCAATACTTTTGGTAAAATCTTTACGGTAACGACATTCGGCGAGTCTCATGGGGCGGGTCTCGGTTGTGTGATTGACGGTTGCCCCGCAGGTGTACCGCTTACTGTTGAAACAATAGAGCGGGAGCTGGATCGGCGTAAACCATCCAAAACATCAGCCGCATCCACAGCGCGGCGCGAAGCCGATAAACCTGAAATTCTCTCTGGCTTGTTCGCGGGGCAAACACTCGGTACGCCTATCGCCATTTTGGTGAGAAACCAAGACCATCATTCAGCCGATTATGACGCGCTCCGCGATGTCTACCGTCCTGGACACGCGGATTGGACATGGGAAGCCAAGTTTGGTAGACGGGACCACCGCGGCGGCGGGCGCAGTTCCGGTAGGGAAACGGTTGGGCGCGTTGCCGCAGGCGCGGTGGCAAAGTCCTTCTTGGCTAAATTCGGAGTCTCTATACGAGGATGGACTTCTTCCGCCGCGGGTATAGACGTGCCGCGGGACGACGGCTTTGATCTGAATTTTTCCGAAGAGAATCCTCTACGTGTGCCGCACCGTGAATATGCAGAGAAAATTAAGCAAAGACTTGAAACCCTACGGTCCGTAGGCGACAGCGCTGGAGGCGTTGCCGCGTGTTCCATAAACGGCGTACCGCCTGGTTTGGGCGAGCCTGTTTTCGACAAGTTGGACGCGGTTCTCGCTCAAGCTATGCTCTCTCTGGGTGCAGTAAAGGCAATCGAATTCGGCTCCGGTTTCGCGTCCGCCAATAGCACTGGCTCCGCTCTCAACGACCGTCTTGAACCGTGTTCATCTCCGCTCTCTTTTCTCCCCAATGGCGTGCCGTCTTTGAAATACGCTACAAACAACGCGGGCGGTATACTAGGCGGCATCTCAACAAGCATGTCGATTGAATTCCGTGTGGCGTTCAAGCCAGTTCCTTCTATTTCCCAAAAACAGACAACCATTGACCGCGAAGGCAATGTCCGCGAGTTGTCGATAGAGGGGCGTCACGATATCTGCATTGTCCCACGCGCCGTGCCGGTCGTGGAGGCAATGTCCGCCATCGTATTGGCTGATATGATGCTTCTCAATTTTATGAATCACTGATGATTGTCTCATGCCGTAACCTGCAAAAACTTTCAAAGATACAAAACAGCGCCAGTAGCAAAACGGTTTGGACGTATTCATTTCCGCTTGCATACGGGGTATGCAAGCCCAAAATAAACCACGCCAACTGCCAAAAACCAAGTCTTACCCTCTGCTTTCTCCGAACTTTGCTTGATATTGACTAGTTCTACTTGTAAATTCTTGACGAATTTGTTAGATTTATTTCATGATTATTGTTTTATCAAAAACCATTTCCGCACATGACAAAGAAATGGTACGTATTTATCTGAAAGATAGAGGCTTTAATATACGGGAGCAGGTCTTCGGCGAAGAGGAAATCATCGGTGCTCTTGGAAAAGGCATTGTGGACACGCGGGAGCTGGGACTTTTACCTGGGGTGGAGCGGATCGCGGCGACATCCAAACCTTATGAGCTGGCGTCGCGGGAAACTCAAAGCGAAGACACCATTGTTACGGTGGGCGGTGCCTCCGTTTCACCCGTGAAAATCGGCGGATCCCGCATCACGGTCATAGCCGGACCCTGTGCAGTCGAAAGCAAGGAACAAATTCGTGAAACTGCGGAGCTGGTACGCGAGTCTGGCGCTGTTATTCTGCGCGGCGGGGCTTATAAGCCCCGCACCAGCCCTTACGCCTTTCAGGGACTCGGCGTCAAGGGACTCGAATTTATGAAAGAAGCCGGCGAATCCCTCAATATGCCAATCGTTACCGAAATTGTGTCGCCCGAACTCGTGGATGTTATGAAGGATTTGACCGATATGTTCCAAATCGGGGCGCGAAATATGCAGAATTTCGAGCTTTTGAAGAAAGTCGGGTCCATCGGCAAGCCGGTTTTATTGAAACGCGGTGCGGCTAACACTATTGAAGAATGGCTTATGTCCGCCGAATACCTCTTGGCATCCGGCACCAAAGACGTGGTGTTATGCGAGCGTGGTATCCGTACTTTTGAAACCTATACGCGTAACACGCTCGACATTTCTGCCATTCCAGTCGTCAAGGGATTGTCCCATTTGCCTGTGATTGTTGACCCTAGCCACGCGGTCGGCATACGGGCAAAGGTCAGTCCTGCCGGCCTTGCCGCAATCGCCGCAGGCGCTGACGGCTTGACTGTAGAGGTTCATCCCAAGCCCGATGCCGCCCTTTCGGACGGCCCCCAGTCCCTGTACCCGGAACAATTTGAACGGCTTATGCGCGATATCGAGGCGCTTGCGCCAGTCGTGGGTAAGGAACTTTTACGCACACCGTTGCGTCGCCACCCCGCGACTTTTACCCCGTTCATTCAAAGAAAAACCGAAAGAACAGAAGAAGTCGAAAAAATCACATTCTGCGGGGAGAGCGGAGCGTTTGCGGAGCAGGCGCTTGTCCGTGTGTTTGGTGATGATGCGCCGCGTCTTCCAGTTACCTCATTCAAAGCGGTATTTGACGCGGTATTGGATGGTTCTGCGGGAGCGGGTGTGGCACCGGTAGAGAATAGCCTTGCAGGTTCGGTTCACGAAAACTACGACCTGTTCCTCCGCTACCCTGATATTGCCATTGTCGGCGAGGTGAAGCTCCGCATCACCCATTGTCTCATTGCCGATGAAAAATCGGATATTGAGAGCATTGCCGTTGTTCGTAGTCATCCGCAAGGTTTCGCCCAATGTCAGGATTTCTTGGCAAAGCATCCGCAGTGGCAGTTGGAGACTTTCAACAATACTGCCGAGGCGGTTGCGTCTATTGCTCGTGAGGGTGCGCTCAAGGTTGCCGCGATTGCGAGTGAAGCGGCCGCAAAATCTTTCGGCTTGAAAGTACTGAAAGTGGGCGTTGAAACGAACCCACTCAATTATACGCGCTTTGTGGTGATTTCCCGACGAGTCGGGGATAAGGCGTCAGCGCCCCCGAGTCTTGGTTCCGGTGCGCCGAACAAGGCGAGTCTCGTGTTTTCTGTGAACGATGAACCAGGCGCGCTTTTCACCTGCCTCCAAATCTTGAGCGGGCGCGGCATCAATCTTTCCAAGCTCGAATCCCGCCCGATTCATGGACGACCCTGGGAGTATCTTTTCTATGTTGACGTGAGTTTACCCAAAGACGCGGATATTTTCGACACGGTTGTTGGAGAACTAAAAGCAAAAGCAAAAGATTTTCACTTCCTAGGAACGTACCGCGCCGCGATATAGAAACTGCGCGTAGGTGAATTGTACGACTAACCATTTTATACTGCGATTTTCATATTTAATTATATTTGAGCAGATAATTCTAAACTGATTCTTCCCCCTCTTAAAAGCGCGGCGGTGCGCCGCCCGGCGTTCCCGGCTGGCCGCCCGGTCCGGGAGAGCCGCTCGCGGTTCCTATCGTCGCGTATGCCGAGCCGGTAAAGGTTCCTACCGCGCTTCCTTTGGTATAGGCTGCGCCGGAATAAAGGCCGTGGAAATTCGTGCCGCCCGATACGCTGCCCCCTGAGTACAGGGTATAGCTCGTCCCACGCGTCATTTCACCGCCGCCGAAAAGCATACAAATCGTTCCGTTGTACGTGCGCGGCATTTTGAAGGTCATAATTTCCGTACCGTCCGCCGCTTCAAGGTGATAGAGCGAAGCATAATTTATGTTGCACTCCACCGTGCATTTGGTTGTGGCGTTTGCGGTCGGCTTGCTGGTAGCGCTGCCAAAGCCGATAAGCGCGCCGCCGGTAACCGCGAATGTGTTATTGTCGCAGTCAAACCCTTCCTCCGGCGCGGTTGTACCGAGCGCAATAACCGTACCACCGGAAACAGTGATGGTTCCGTTGCTGTCTATGCCGTCGTTGCCGCTTGAGTTGCAGAAGATATTACCTCCGGTAATAAGGATATGTCCGCTTTTTCCGTCATCCCCTCCCGATGCGTTTATCCCGTCATCATAGCTGTTAATCTCAATAAGGCCGCCGTTGATGGTAAGCGCGTATTCACATTCCAGCCCTTCCGCTCCGTCAGTGTACGTTTTGATAGCAATACTACCATTGTTGATAGTTAAATTGTTGTCGCTTTTAATGGCTTTTGATTTCGTGTCATACGCCGCGCTATAGACGTATGTCGCGCCGGTGGTGGTAACGTTAATCGTTCCATCGTTAATGGTAATATCGCCGTCAACACTTATTCCCTTACCGCCCGTACCGGTACTCACAAGGGTAAGCAATCCGCCGTTAATCGAAAGGTCGCCGTCACATTTAATGCCCGCGCAGGCAGTCGTCTTATCGGCTTCGTCTTCTGTGGCGTCCCAATAACCGTTGCCGGCGGTAGTCAGCGTTAAAGCGCCTGCATGAATAGTAATATCTCCGTCCGCGCTGATACCTTTCGATCCGTTGCCGTATACGGTAACCATGATCTCCGGCGCTGTTCCGCCACCGTTGGTTCCGATAAGGATGTCCCCGTCGCTTTTTACGCCGTGGGCTTTTACCTCATCCGCCGTGGTAATAATACTGAGAGCGCCTCCGGTGATAGTAACGCCGTCATCCCCCTGGATGCCGTCTCCCTTTGTCCTTGCCCTAAAAACGCCGCCTGAAACGCTCACTGTTTTGGCGTTGATACCGTCTTTTACCGCTTCCTTCACCCATATTGTTCCGCCTGATTGGGTGAACGCGCCTTTGGCGGCGATAGCGTGCGCCGTCTTCCCGCGGGTTTCAAGGCTCCCGCCGCCGCTTATCGCGAAATCGCCTTTGCTGTAAAACGCCGCCTTTTGACTGCCCCCCGCACTGTCAATCAGCCGGTTCGCCGTTCCCTCAACAAGAATAACATTCATCGCTCCCGTACCATCGTTATTGATTGCCGCACCGCTTGAGTTGGTAAGCCCCAGTCCGTTAAGGTACAGGTTGAAGTCATAGTTGCCGGACAACGTAAGCGATGCGTTGGCACATAAACCTTGCGCTACGATATTCGCTCCTCCCACCGTAAGCGTTACCGTTA
>JAIRNA010000033.1 GCA_031258305.1 Treponema sp.
CAACGGAAGGTTTTTCTATCTTACCTCTTCCTTCTCTTTTTGTCAATACCTTTTCCTCTTTTTTCCCTCTTTTTTTTATTTTTTTAATGGGCGGGGCGGCGGGCAGAGGATTCCTTCCCTACAACCCTTCAAAAGCCAAGACTTTTTTATGTTCTATAATCCCCGTTGATTTTCACATAATCGTAGGAAAAATCACAGCTCCAGACGGTTGCGGATCCGATGCCATCCCCTAGTCTAATATTGATTTCAACCTCGTCCTCAAGGAGAACGCGCTTAGCGTTCTCTTCGGAGAAGGGAATCGCCTGACCGTTTTTGCAGACGGAGACGCCTCCCGCTCTACTTGAAAAGGCAATGTCTACACATTCCAGTTTAAAGGGAACGCCCGCATATCCTATCGCACAAATGACCCTCCCCCAATTAGCGTCCGCACCAAATACGGCCGTTTTGACGAGGTTTGACGATGCCACTGATTTTGCCAACACTTCGGCGGTTTCCTCATCAAGAGCTCCCACAACCGTTACCGTAAGCAATTTTGTGGCTCCTTCACCATCGCGCGCCATTTGCCGAACAAGATCTATGCATAAAAAACGTAATGCCGAAGTGAAAAGAGCAAAATCTTCACCGACTAAGGCTATTTTCGGGTTTTCAGCACGTCCGTTTGCCATGATGATGATCGTATCGTTAGGAGAAGTGTCGCCGTCTATGGTAAGACGGTTGAAGGAGACACTGACCGTAGCTTTCAGCGACGCATCGAGAGCGGCTTGGTCAATAACTGCGTCTGTGGTGATGAAGCAAAGCATAGTCGCCATGTTCGGGTGAATCATACCGGATCCTTTGACCATAGCGCCGATACGAACGGATCGCCCACCGATATCGATTTCCACGGCGCCGCTCTTTTTGCGTGTATCTGTAGTCATTATCGCCTCAAGCGCGGATTCATGTCCCAAAGCATCAGCGCGGAGAGAGTCCGCGAGCGCGGAAACTTCCGATTCTATTGCCGCTATGGGCAGAGGAACGCCGATGACACCGGTGGAGGCGACTGCCACATCCCGTTCCTGTATGGCGAATTCGTCAGCGATAAGAGATGCCATCTGCCGCGCCGCGGCAAGCCCTGTTTCTCCAGTACAGGCATTTGCGTTACCGGAGTTTGCTATGATAGCCCGAATTCGCCCGCCCATGCAATGATCCTGTGTTACCATCACAGATGCGGATTTCACCCTGTTCGCCGTGAACATAGCCGCAGATACGCACGCCGTCTCTGAATAAATGAGCGCCACGTCCCGCTTATGAGAACTTGCCTTTATGCCGCACCAGATGCCTCCAGCGCGGAATCCTTTTGCGGCGCATACGCCGCCTTCAATACGTTTCATATTTTGCATGGTCTGATTCTATGACAAAACGATTTCTTTTTCAAGACATAATGGATTGCGGTATTCTGAACAGCATAATATTAAACAAGATGCAGAAAATTCGGAGAGAATAGGGATTGAAATGCACTTGGTATACCGAGGACTATACTAACAAATTGGTGGTCTGCGTTTAAGCTTTGCGAACAAAAACTCATTCTCTATCGCCTATTCTCTTTCATAATTGCATCCGTTCATTGTTCCACATAGACAACCGCACTTTTGTCTTTTCTCGATAAATAGCGGACGAGGCAGGAGAGCGAAAAATTGATGGCAAAATACACGAGGGCTATGAAACAGTAAAGCACGAAAATATGAGCGGACCCGACAACCGTGTTCTTAGAGATACTTCCCATAATGTTTTTTGCGTTAAAGAAAAATTCTGCGATAGCGAATTGGGCAAAAAACGAAGTATCCTTGATAGTTGTGATGATTTGACTCATCAGCGAAGGGATGATGCGCTGAAAACACTGGGGCAAGATGATGTAAACCAGAGATTGGAAAAAGTTGAAGCCTTGAGCCCGTGCGGCTTCAAACTGCCCTTTGTCAATGGAGTTGAGTCCCCCGCGTACGATTTCCGCAATAACAGACGATGTGTAAAGAGTCAATCCTATACCGCCCCGAATCAGATAATTTCCTATCGGAAGCATGAAGATGCATACCAGAATCCATAATAGTAGAGGCGTACTTCGGAAGATTTCAATGTAAATGGAAGCGACTCTCCCAAAAGCGTGCTTTTCGTAATTGCGGAGCAGGGCGAGGATAGCGCCAAACACAATACTCGTACAGACCGTTGTGACAGAGAGCAGGAGGGTTGTCCGCAGTCCTATGAGCATAAAAAGCACGTTATCGCGGGTAAAAATGTCGGCGAATATTTGCAGGCTCATGAGTCCACCTCATGCGCGATAATATCTCTGTTCTTTATCTTGACCTCGTGTTTCCTCGCCCATGAGACGAGGGGGAAACACAACAGGAAGTAGAGCGCTCCGGTTATTGCATATGCGGGTCCGTAGCTCAGAGTACCGTTTGACGCCCACGAGTCCGTGCGGTACATAAGATCTCCACCCGCGATGAGGGCTAACACCGATGTGTTTTTGATAAGGTTGACGGCCTGATTGGCGAGCGGAGGGAGGACGATGGTGATTGTCTGCGGGAGAATGATGTAGCGCATAGCTTGAATGTAAGAGAAGCCTTGCGAACGCGCGGCGTCCATCTGCCCGTGTGAGATGGACGTTATGCCGGCGCGGATGACTTCGGCAACGTAAGCGCCGTGGTATATACCCACACACAGGACACCAATACTGAACACATCCAAGGTTAATCCCACGTAAGGGAGGGCATTGTATACGAAGAATACCTGTATCACAAGAGGCGTATTCTGGAAGAATTCTACGTAAACACGCGAAACGGCTTTGAGCAACCTGTTCGCCGATGTCGAGAAAAGCCCAAATATAACGCCCAAGATAAGCGCCAGTAACAATGCCGATAACGCAACCAAAATAGTAATGACGAATCCTTCGAGAAAAACAGAATAATCCGAAAATAGTCTAGCCCAGCGCCACAGCGCGAATGGTCCGCTCATGTGTTCTCCCCTTATTTAAAAAGAAAGGGTTTAATACCCCGCCCCTTGGGGCGGGGATTTTTCATTTATAGAGAATAGTGGTTGTTATAGAAAGTTCAGCGATGAATTATTTACTATTCTCTATTTACCGTGATTACAATCCGAATTGGTTGATAAGCCCTTTTATAGTACCGTCGTTGAGCCAGTTTGTGATAAGGGATTCGACATATGCGGCAACATCCTTATTGGCGAATTTGCTGGCAACGCCGTAGTCTTGCGGAGAGAAAGCGTCCGGCAAAATTTCGGTTTCACTGTCAAGGTATCCATTGAGAATGGATTTGTCTACGGAAAACACATCGATCCGCCCTGAGTCGAGAGCCGCCTTTATCTCAGGATATGTAGAGAATTCCATGAAAGTAACAGATATACCGAGGCTGTCCGCAGCCGTTTTGATTGCCTCGCGGCTTGTAGCGGATTGTGCTACCCCTATAGTTTTCCCGTTCAGGTCTTTAAGCCCTGTATAGCCTGCGGCTTTCTTCACCAACATACCTACCGCATCTGTATAGTAGGGAGTTGAAAAGTTGTAGGCGAGCTTCCGCTCATCAGTAATGGTAAAAGTGGCGATAACTAGGTCGATGTCCCCGTTATCGAGCAGAGGGCCGCGGGTCTTTGCCGTTACCGCGGTGAAGGCAACCTTGTCCGGGTCGCCGAACAACTGCTTGGCAATGAGTCGTGAAAGTTCAATCTCAAAACCCTCATACTGGTTTGTCGCTGTGTTGAGAAGCCCAAATTTCGGCACATCCGATTTCACCCCCACCTTTAGGACATCGGCTTTGCGGATACGGTCGATTTGCGGACTCGACTGCCGCGCCCCTCCGTCTCCTTGCGCCTTCTTTTCGCATGATGCCACACCGGCCACAGCCAGTACCGCCGGAATCAAAAAAGCTAACAACAACTTCTTTGTTCTCTTCATAAAAACCTCCTTGGATTTTTGAGGAAGCGGAAATAGAATTTGTTATAAATATCGCTTGAAACGCGCAACCACACCGGCAGACAACTGCTCGATACAGTTTACGTTCAAATTTCATTTTCTAACAAGAATCTCTCTTTTCAACTTCCTATCTTAAAATTTTGCTCAGAAACGCCTTTGCACGTTCCGTTTTTGGATTATCAAAAAACTCGTTAGGCGGGGCTTCTTCGGCTATGACCCCGTTGTCCAAAAAGATGACTCGGTCCGCTACCTGCCGTGCAAAGCCCATCTCGTGCGTTACCACCACCATCGTAATTGACTCTGAAGAAAGCTTGATGATGACGTCAAGCACTTCCTGCACCATTTCCGGGTCGAGCGCAGAAGTCGGCTCGTCAAAGAGCAGTATTTTCGTGCGGGTCGCTAATGCTCGCGCTATGGCGATTCTTTGTTGTTGTCCGCCGGAAAGAGTGGACGGATAGGCACGGGCTTTGTCTCGCAGTCCCACCACGTCGAGATAATGAAAGGCAATATCTTCAGCTTCAGCGCGGCTTTTCTTTTGCAATTTTATGGGTGCGAGAGTGATGTTTTGTAGAACATTCATATGAGGATAGAGATTAAACTGCTGAAATACCATAGCACAATACATTCTCACCATCATCGTCTTGTTCCTATGGGTGATCTGTTCGCCGTTGAGAGAAACCTCGCCGCTGTCAGGCTCCTCAAGTGCGTTGATGCATCGGATGAGAGTGCTCTTACCCGAACCAGACGGCCCTATTATTGTAATTTTTTCACCTTCTTTCACATACAAATTGATGTTCCTTAACACTTGCAAGGGACCGAAGGACTTGCAGACATTATTCAACCGTATCATACGCGCCTCTTACGTCAAAATTTTCTCTAACTTAATGATACACGAAAAATACGATTTATGCAAGTGTAAAATACGACATTTTTGTAGTTTTTTTGCTATACGAATATTTCTTATACATTTTATGGAAGATTTTGAAAATATGAAGATACAAACAAGCTAAGTAAACTACTTTCGGCATCTCCTTGATAAAATCAATAATATAATGTATTCTTATTAAAAAGTGTTCTCAAAAGAAACACTTCTATCAAAGGTGTGAAACATGAGCTGGATACAGCAGATACAATCAATATACGATACGGTACGCCCAGTGTTGGACATCGCCATTCTCGCGTTTTTGCTCTATACGGCTTACAAGCTGTTGCTCAAAACTCAGGCTTTGCAGATGGTAAAAGGGGCGGGTTTCCTCGCCTTGGTTTACGGTATCGCGGTTTTGCTGAAACTGACGACCCTCGTGTGGATTCTAAACGTACTTGCACCCGGACTACTCATCGCGGTTGCCATCGTGTTCCAGCCGGAACTACGGAAGATCATCCTACGACTTGGGCAGAGTGAGCCTTTCAGACCGAACAGCAAGCCCAATCTAGGGCATCTTGAGTCGGTCATCACCGCGGCGGAGATTCTGTCCCAGGAGCGCCGAGGTGTTCTCGTAGTGTTTCCCCGTAAAATCAATCTAAAGAACATCATCGACACTGGTACGCGTCTCAACGCGGAAATCTCCTCCAGCCTCATTGTTGCTATTTTCCAATTCGATGGTCCCCTCCACGATGGGGCATTGGTCATCCAGAACGAAAGAATCATCGCGGCAGGCTGTTTCTTACCCTTGTCGGAACAGCAGGACGTGAAGAAGAGTTTCGGCACACGGCACAGGGCATCCTTGGGTATGTCCGAGCAGTCTGATGCGGTGGTGTTGATAGTGTCCGAGGAAACCGGCGCGATAAGCGTCGCTTTCGATGGCAAGCTTTACTACGACCTGTCGCCAGTGGAAGCGACTCGTAAATTGAGCAACCTCCTCGAACACGGCAAACGAAGCGGCGAGTTAGACGCCGGCTATGCCAACACCCTAGACGCGGGCATCAGTGACGAAGAAACAGCTTTGTTCAAGAAATAAAAAGAATTTCCCCAGTGCTACATTCTTGACGAAGTTGCCCGCGTGTCTGACACCCGGTGGGTGTCAGACACCAAATCCGTTTTTAAGCTCTACTCCCAGGGCTGGCCCGGAATCCTACTGTCCAGGGTTACCCCCGGCCCCGCGGCGCTGTCGCGTTTTTTGTTGCCGCTCATAACATAGGCTACCCTGCCATACCTCGCCGAATTGGTAGCGTCAATGGTCCCGCCGATCTTGCCGAAGTAACCGATACTACTGACATACACGCCGCCGCCGTAGCCGCTTGCCGTATTCCTGCTGATGGTCCCGCCGCTCATGGTAAAGTTACCGTTACCGATATACACGCCGACGGACCCGGATCTCCGCAGGGTAGAACCATCCTTCATAACCAGGGTTCCGCCCATCACGTTCACTAGCCACGCTTTCTTTTTGTTGCTGTCCAGAACAAGATTATTGTCCAGAACCAGGGTAATGCCCGCAGGCACGGTAAAGATCTCGGCGTCCCCGCTGTTCGTAATGGTACGGTTCGCGCCTTCTCCACGCAGGGCGATGGTTTTCGCCGCGCCCCCGGTAAACATAACGGACTCGGCGGCAAAACTGCCGTTCAGAATAATGGTAACGTCATCCCGGGAACTGGTGTTGACGGCGGCGATTACCTGGGTAAAGGCCGCCGCGTCGGAAACGGTTCGCTGCCATTTCCCCGTCAGCGCAAAGGACAGCTCCTCCATCACCGCTAACCCGTCCTCAAGGCTCTGGTAATTCACCGATTCCCCCCGCCTCCTGCACCCCGGTTACCAGGTTGATGATCGCCGCGTTGAACATGTTCCGGCTTCCCAGCTTCCGCGCGGTTACGGAAAGCACCCGTTCCGGGTTCGCCCCGCGGCCTACACCGGGCAGATGTTCGTCCGCCGTGTCCCCGCTCAACTGGTTGGCGTATTCCTCCTGTATCTGCTCAAGGCTCGCCGTGCGGGGGTACACCGCGTAGGACCCGGTACCGATAATACGTACCGCCAGTATCCGCTCCAGGGTGTCCGCGTCCCGAGCCTCAGTGCCCCCGGACAGTTCCACCGGGGGGACCGCCAGTCGGGGCAGCGCCGCCGCGTCTTTCCCACCCGTCGCCGTAGCCGCGATGGTCCGCGCCATTGACGGCAACTTGTCCTGTATCTCTTCAATGGTGCGGTAGGTCTGCACATCCCCCGCTATCTGCCGCAGGTCGTCTATCTTGAGTATCCCGATAACCAGAAGGTTCTGATTTCCCAGGCTGGTGATACTCCCGGACACCACATACAGCGCCCCAAGTTGTCTTCCCAGGGCCGCTATCGTGTCCGGGTCGGTCATGCCGCTTTCCATTTGGAACCGTTGCTCGCCCCGTATGGCCCGGTTAATGCTGGTCCGGGGCACGGGGTCAAATACCGCGATCAACTCCCGTTCAAAAGAGAAGAGTTCCGCGATAGTCTCGCCTTCCTCTCCCACGCCGCCTGCGAAGGGCAGTATCGCCGGGCTGTCCTTCGCAAAGACCGCGCCCGTCGTCAGTACGAGCGCGGCTATAAGTATGAGCGGTGTACAGATTATGCGGGGAAGAGGCTCTTTGTCAGTATAATAGGTGTTTTGTGCTTTTCCTAAAAAAATACGCATAATTTTCCCTTTAATAGTGTTAAAGATTACCGCCTTTGCGGATGGTTTTTGCTTTTAATACATAGTATATTCCGTTTGTGAGAAATTTTCAAGTGATTCGCATAGCAGCAAAGAAGGTTTATCCGCCGCCTGCTGTAAGGCGAAAGCATTGACTTCTTTTTTAAGAATACCTCTTGATTATTTTTTGCGATATAGTATAATGTTTAAAATCGTTAGAGGTACTGTGAAAAGTATGGTGGTGTAACAAGTCAGTGAGGTTCGACGGAAGTCTTGACTAACGTCCATTCTCTTTATCTCAAGTTATCATACTCTTCGCGTACGGATTTCGCGCCTTCTAAACTTTAATTTCAAGTATTTGGGGGAATTTATGCGTAAGTTAGTGCTTATTCTTATAGGTTTTATCGCGGCCGCGACTTTTATACGGGCGTTTGACAAAGGATTTGTTATTTCAACGGAGGATATGGTGGAACCGCCCGCCGTTACCAGTACTGAATAAATGACAAGAAACCCCATCATTCATCAACAAATTCCTTTTGAAACCATTTTGGATGAAACGTGCGAGCGATTATTGGAAAGAAGGATACGTTACTCTATTTCGCGGCTCGCTCAATTAGAGACCGCATTGGAATCAATAGAAAAGGAATGCGAAAAGTTCCTGAAAGATTTTAAACATGAAAAATAAGCTGTTTTTTTTCTGTCTTTTGACTATTCCCTTATCTGCCGAAGTATCCTTTGACAGACTCGATTTGTCCAATGACAGCCGTCTTCTCTTTCAAGCTCGCTATTCAGGTGTAGGAAATTCCAGTCAGGACGGTTTGTTTTTATCGCGTCTAACTGACTTGACTATGCGGCAACTCACAGCATTTCCCGAAAAGATGGTTCTCCTTGAGGAGGGGAACGTCATTCAAGTTCAGAACGCCTTCGGTTGTGCACGGATGCAGGTTGCGGGTGGGTTGCCGTCTCTGGTGAACGGCTTCGACTCTTTCGTCGGCAATATTTCGGTGTCCAAAGGACGAGTCGAGCCTATTGCGGCATCTGAAAACGGCAAATGGATACTACGAGTCGAACCGGTGAGTGCGGCTTATGGTAATCTGATGCTTATGAGCGTTGATTCGGGCAAGAAAACCCTCATAGCTACCCACGTGGAATGTCCTGACAGGTATTTTCCGGCGCTTTGGAGCCCGGATTCACAAGTTTTTATCTATGAACGTGGAGGAAACCTCTACTATTACCCTATCGGAGACACAATTCCCCGAGACGAGCGCTATCGTCTCATAGGCGAAGGAAGTATCGTGACAGCTGCTTGGGGGAAATTCGGCGATTTTTTTTACATAAAAGGCTCGACCGTCTACCGTGTGCGCGGTTCGGAAGTGTTTTTTCGTTCCATCTATCGTGATTTCCTTGAAATAGGTGTGTCGGTGGGAACGCTCCCTTTTTCCTTTGATAAAAATTTTGACCAATTCTATGTCTCGCCATCTTCCAATGCTCTATTGCTTTTCAAAGGCGGCAAGACTCTTTTCCTGTATCCTCTGGGGGCAAACGATGTCAACAGCCTGCCTTTCCTGCGCCTGCCTGAATCGTGTTTCAAGATTACGGTGCTTTGGGCGCCCGATTCCATAACGATAGTCGCTGGCATCCGCAAGCAACGGAAGAAGGTCCCTATGGCATTTCGGCTGAACGGCGCTTACAGCGCGCCATATGGGGCTTTTACGCCTATGACGATTCCTGCGTTTCTGAACGCGGCGCTTTCGCCGGATGGAAAGAAAATTCTATTCTGGGGCGAAAAAGGCGTTGTTCTTTTTGATAATGTTAATCTAAAAGTCCTGCAAGACGTAAGCGAAAGTCAGACATATTCCTGTATATGGCTTGGAAACGAAGAATTTGTCGTCGGGGACGCGAAGAAGATAGAGCGCGTTTCTATTGATAAAAATGAGTTGAAGCGAGATCTTATCTGTCTTGCGTCTGTGGACGCTTTTGCCTTTGAATCGCAGGCGGTTTCGGCGGCCGCTGGACAAGAGTCAGCTTTGGGGGGTCCCACGCGGATTTTGGCAAAGAGCGGGCAAGAATGGTTTGTGACGGATGGACAAGGCGCATGGAGCAAGATAGATGCGCCGATTATCCGTGAGGCATCCGTTGTTTCAGGGCGTTACCGCGTTTATCTTGAGAATCAGGGCAAGGGCGATTTTGTGAATCTGCCTATGATACGGAATATGGCATCTGTAGGAACTCTACCTCTCCTGCGGGTGAATGGGACTGGTGGAGAATCGCTGTCCCGGCAGGGGGTGAATCAGAAAACAATGATGAATGGGAGCGGAGCGTCTTCCGTACCGTTGAATAAACCGTCTGTGGCGGTTTGTTTTGATTTATATAACGATGACGCGGGCTTAAACGATACCCTTACCGCGCTTGACGCTTTTGGGGTAAAGGCGACATTCTTTTTGAACGGCGAATTTATGCGGCAGCATCCCCAAGCCGTTCAGGATATCGCGGATGCGGGGCATGAAACTGCCTCTATGTTTTTCGCAGTAATCAACCTATCGACAGCCCGATACCAGATAGACGCTAATTTTATATCACGCGGACTTGCGAGAAACGAAGATGAATTCTTCCAAATAACAGGTAGAGAACTGCAACTCCTGTGGCATCCACCTTTCTATGCCGCATCTTCCGACATTATTGAAGCCGCGTCAGAAGCAGGTTACCGCACCGTAATCAGAGACATTGACCCAATGGACTCCTTCTCTAACGACGATGCAGCGCGTATGGGTATCTTGCAGTCGACAGCTTCCAGTATGGTCGACCGTATTATGGAGACGAAGCGGGCAGGTTCCATTATTCCTATCCGTCTTGGGCTTTTGTCCGGTGGGCGCAATGACTATCTCTTTCACCATATCAATGTCTTGTTTGATGCTCTTATAAAAGAAGGTTATTCCATCGGTACAGTGTCGGAGGTTATCAAACAGACACAGTAGCACTATGTCCCAACGCTTCCTGCTCCCTATAGTCCGTTTCTTCTTCCCTCAACTTCCCGATAAGTAGACATTTTTCATAACTTGTGATAAATTAGGTAAATGGTTCAATTTTCAAGAATTTCTCTTGCCTTCGGGGACAGATACATCTTAAAGGATGTGAGCCTCGTCGTCGCGGCTGGGACGCGGGCGGCACTCAGTGGCGCTAATGGTGCTGGTAAGACGACTCTTTTGAAGGCGCTTGCAGGTATTATTGCGCCTGATTCTGGGGAAAAGTCTGTCCAAAAAGGATGCCGTATCTCCTATTTGCCTCAAGCAGGGCTGGTTTATCGCGGTGACAGCCTCTACAATGAAGCAGAGAAGGCGTTTTCGCCTGTGAAGTCGCTCATTTCACGGATGGAAACACTGGCGTCCATTCTTGAACGTGTCAAAAATGACGATGAAAGCGCAAAATTGCTTGAAGAATATCACATCTTATCGGAAATGGTGGAAAATTCCGGCTATAATATGCGGAAACAGAAGATTCAAGCTGTATTGGAAGGGCTTGGTTTCGCGCCGAATGATAAAAAACGTCCTACTGGGGAATTTTCCGGTGGATGGCAGATGAGAATTGCTCTTGCAAAGATGCTTTTAGCAACGCCTGACATCCTCCTGCTCGACGAACCGACGAATTATCTGGACATCGAGGCGCGATCATGGCTTGAAAAATGGTTGGCAGATTTCCGGGGTGGTTATATTCTCGTGTCCCACGACCGTTTTTTCCTCGACATAACCGTCAATGAGGTTTTCGAGCTGTTTCAGGGACGACTCAAGCATTATACAGGTAATTACACGGCTTACGAGACAGTCCGCAAGGCTGAACTGGAAAGCATCATCAAGCGCTACAATGATCAACAGGAAGAAATCTCCAAATCTGAAGACCTGATTCGGCGTTTTCGCTATAAGGCGACAAAGGCGGCTATGGTACAGGAGCGTATCAAGCGGCTTGAAAAGATGGAACGCGTTGAAATTCCTGAATCACTCAAGAAAATGAGCATCCGATTTCCGGATCCGCCTCATTGCGGTAAAATCGCACTCACGGCTACAGGTTTGGGCAAATGTTACGGGACGCGGCGACTCTTCGACGGGCTTGATATAAGCGTCAACAGTGGGGAAAAATTACTTGTCGTGGGGCGGAACGGAGCGGGTAAGACGACTCTGTTGCGGATTTTGGCTGGCAAAGACACGGATTTTGAGGGAACTGTTACCTATGGCGCAGGAATTGCCGTGGGCTATTTCTCACAAGACGCGGCGGAAACCTTGGACGGTTCTGAAGAAGGAAAAAGCGTTCTCGAATATATGGAAATGGACGCGCCGATTGCGCTTATGCCGAAAATCCGCGATATGCTCGGAGCGTTTCTGTTTCGCGGAAACGATATTGATAAGAGTGTCGCCGTACTGTCCGGCGGTGAGAAAAGCCGCCTCGCCTTGCTGAAAATGCTCCTCAAGCCGATGAATCTCCTGATTCTCGATGAACCAACTAATCATCTTGACCTTCAATCAAAAGACGCTCTTATGGATACACTCAAGGCGTTTGCTGGCACGGTGATCTTTGTCTCCCACGACCGTGCATTTATGGAGGGGCTTTCTATGAAAACGTTAGAGATTTCACGAATTGGCACAATCTCTAACGTCCGTCTCTTTTATGGCAATTACGGCTATTATTTGGAAAAGACCGTGACCGAGAATACGGTAGAAGCGCCGCCGAAAGTCGAGGAGTCCGGGAAAAAGAGCGGGTCCAAGGAGCTTTTTGCGGCAGAAAAGCGGAGACGGACCGAAGCGCGGCGGCAACAGCGGCGTGAGGCTGACCTTTTGTCTGCCATTGAAGCGTTTGAAAAGGAGAAGGACGCGCTTGAGGCGGTATTGTCGACGCCTGCGATTTATACAAACGGCGAAAAAGCGCGAGCGGTCCAGGCAAAAATAGACAGACTTGCCGCTGAAATTGAGGAAAAAACGGCGGAATGGGAGAAGGTTACATCTGATTGAAGCATTAGATCGTCAAGAATATTCAAAAAACTATCTTTTACATTTTGCCTGCATATTTTAAGCGCCTGCCCTTCAGCTTGTGTCCATGCGATTCTCTCTCTGGTCGCATGCGTTAAAAAACCGGATTCTTTGTTCGCATATCTAGGAAAATACTTTTTGAAGAACGGCGTTGCAATATTGAACCGCTCGCGTATATACTTTTTCTAAAGTCTCTATTTCATTCATACTATAAATTCAGACTACCGATTGGCGCATCGTGAATCAGCAAAGCGGCAATACGACAATCTATCCACTCGGCTGTTTCGTAAACTCCGCGCAAGCCTATGTGTGCCAGAAGGTCGAAACCGGCGCGTTACAAGGTCGTGGCCTTCATCGGCGCGAACGTCGCGTAAAAGAAGATCGAAGCGGACCGGGTGCGCCCGTCCACCCGCGATAAGGAAGGTGATGTATGAAGCACGTTTATACGCGCAAGACAGACGCGTTGACGCTCGCGGACGGCACGGTCTATCACTGCACGAACAAGGTGCGGAATCTGGAGAACGGCTTACGGCGGAAGGATGAGGTCGCACGCACGGTGCCCGTTTGTTGTTTCAATTGCCTGCAACACCGGTATTACAGGTTCCGAGAGGGTGATGACGCACGGATAGTCTTCCTTATTGAGAAGAACCGTCTCTCCGTCCATTTGCGCCAGAATCGGATGGCTGCCCTGAAACTCAACACGGAAAGCATTTGTCAATATGGTTTCGGGTTTGCCAGTGTGAGTGCCTTCCCTAACCTGTTTTTTGAGCGCTATTTTGCGGAACAAGGGCATCTGCCGCACTGCACACACATTGCGGTCGTCTGGAAGTATCCGATTGTGAGAGCCGTACGTGCGGTGACCACTCGCGCCCATTGCCAAAAGAAGCAAGGTTTCTTGAAATTCTCCTGTCTGTCTCAGGTTTTCATCAAAGGTTTTAACGGACATAGGACCCACATGATAAATCCTATCGTAAAAAAGCGCCGCAATGTCAAGCCATAGCTTGTAAAAATCACCGGGTAGTTTGCCTTTCATCTTGTTGGTGTTGTGCGTAACAAAGGCGTCAAGCCCTACGGAAAGTATGTTGAAAGCCAGAAAGTTGTCTTTGCCTGGGGTTGAGGTCCATAGGCGCAGTCCGCGGACCAACTCTACCCGTGCGGGCTTGAGGAGCAGGTCAAGAGCGCCGCTGAGTTTCCAAGCATCAGCCCCATCATTGCCCGTTCCCATCGGTAATCGGAGAACCGCGCACCGCTCCTTCAGATGTTTATCTTTTTCTACCGCGAGAAAAAGGGCGCTCAACACTTCGAGGCTCGTACCGTCTCCACCTGCCGTTATGATGAGGTGAAAAGCGTCGTCGTTACCCATACCGTCAATCAGCTTTTTTGTGAATTCCTTCGCGTCTCCGGTTCCCTCCGTGAGGAAGAGACCTTTATACGGAGAATTCCGCCGAAAAGGAGAATATGCCTCTGTTTCGGCGACCATTTTCTGGGGGAATTCGGCTTGATAGAGGTCCGCCGCGTGTATTTTCCACCGTGATGGAATGGTAAAGCCTCCAGCGTTTGGGTTTGCGATGATAGTCCACCGCACAGGACTATCAGTTACAACCATACAATGGGAACAAATCGCCGCCATACGGCAATAGAAGGTTTCAAGGTCTGCTTTCATTTTAGTCTCTGCCGCAAGCGCTGTTTTCCGACACGGAAACGCTGGACGAGCTTTATGCGCGATGGACACACATAGGTACAACTTCCGCACTCAATGCAGTCCATAAGACCAGCTCTCACAGCATCGTCAAGGTCCCCACTTTCAAGAGCGATGTTCATAAGCGCGGGCGAAAGCCGACACGGACAGTTGCGGATACAGCGGCTACAATGGATACACGGTCCTTCCACGTCAAACACGGTCTCCGCGTCCGTCATCAACACGATGCCGGACGTGTTTTTTTGAATGGGAATATCCAGTGTCGCCGTGGAAACGCCCATCATAGGACCCCCAAAAAGCACTTTTCTTAAAGAATGATGGTCAATCTTCATAAATATTTCGGGTAAATCCGTGAGAATGGTTCCAATGGGCGCACGGATGTTTTTAGGAGTACAGCAGGCGTCTCCACTAACCGTCAAATCGCGGTCAATGAGGGGCTTACCGAGATAAAAAGCTTCGGCGATTGCCACAAGAGAACCAACATTTTGGACGATACAGCCTGCGTCCATAGGCAAGCCACCAGACGGTACCTCCCTTCCTGTGAGTGCGGTGATGAGCATTTTTTCACCACCCTGCGGGTAGTAGGTGCGGCACAGCTCTACCGTAACCGCGTCTTCAAGTCCGGCAAGACGAATCTCCCGCTCCAGCATAGGGATAAGCCTCTTCTTGTTGTCCTCTATACCGATGATTGCTCGTTTGACCCCGGTTATACGCATACTGATTGCTATTCCCTGCACAAGCCTGTGCGGTTTTTCAGTCATCACTGCTTCATCTGTGGTAAGATAAGGCTCACATTCCGCGCCGTCCGCGATGATGGTGTCGATTTTGCCGAGCTTTTCCACTGGAGGGGACAATTTGACGTATGATGGGAAGCCCGCGCCGCCCATACCAACTATGCCCGCCTCACGGATACGGGTGAGGCAGTCCTCTTTAGATATGGTTTGTGGGTCGAGAGAGAGCATGAAGTCCGTGTCGGAATCCGCCTTTTCCGGGTCAGCTTCGATAAACACGCACAGTCCAAGGGTGTTGTTCGATTGGAGATGCATCTCAATTTTTTTGACGACGCCGGCAACAGAGGCGTGAACCGGCACGGTCATTGTGCCGGTTTTTGCGGCGTCCGCTATTTTCTGTCCGCGTTTCACATAGTCCCCAACTTTGACGAGCGCCTGATTCGGCGCACCGAAATGCTGGTTAACAGGAATGACGACCTGTTTTGGCGCGGGCGCTGTCTCAACGGCTTTGCCTTCGGTCACGGTCTTGTGCATAGGCAAGCGCAAACCCCGCTTAAACGTCCTTATTTTTCTTTCCGTTGATTCCATAGTGACTTCTCCTTACAGCAATTTTCAAAAAGTTTACGGTTCTAATTTTAGAAGGATTCTACAAAGGAGGATGAACTATATTTTTGAACCGCGCTTTTTCAAGTGTCAAAAAATATTACCTTATTTACGATTATTTGGCAAGAGGGTAATTTATTTTTCAAGAGGTTTAAAGGCTTGACTAAAATTTCTTTTTTTATTATCATAGAAAAATATAATTTAGAATAAGGAGTGAGTATGTCAGGCCACAGCAAATGGGCAAAAATTAAACGCGCGAAAGGAGCGGCAGACGCTCAGCGCGGTCAAACATTCACAAAACTCATTAAGGAAATAACCATTGCGGCGCGCATAGGCGGCGGAGACCCAGAAGGTAATCCGCGTCTCCGTACCGCTGTTATTAAGGCGCGCGGGGCGAATATGCCCAAGAGCAATATTGACAATGCTATTAAGAAAGGAACAGGTGAGCTTGAAGGGGTCAGTTACGAAGAGCTGACCTATGAAGCGCGTCTAGGCGAAGCGGCGTTGCTCATTGAAGTGCTTACGGATAATCGTAATCGTGCGGCCGCAGATGTCCGTAATATCCTCACACGTGCAGGCGCGGAACTCGCCAAAGCCGGTTCGGTATCCCGACTCTTAACGCGTAAAGGCATCATCACCCTTGATGGAGAAAAGTACACGGAGGACCAGGTTATGGAAGCCGCTCTCGACGGCGGCGCCGAAGACGTAAGTCTTTCGGACGGCGTGGTTGAAGTTACCAGTGCGGCGGAAGACTTCGAGAATGTTGTCAAAGCTTTGGAAGCAAAGTCCTTTGAAACCATAAGTGCGGAAATCAGTATGGTTCCGGAAGCACCGGTTACCCTGGACAATAACGATACGGGTAAGGTTTTACGGCTCATTGAAAAGCTCGAAGAAAATGACGACGTACAGAACGTGTATTCAAACATTGAAATTCCCGAAGAGTTTGGCGAAGAGTAGTGAATTTACCGTTTCTGAAACAGACGGAAAGCGAGATCGTGAAGGCGAGCCTTGAATATTTGCAATCGCGGGGCATTTCCGCGATTCGCATGAACGTGGGAGCGGTTCGGTTTGCCGATAAAAATGGCGGGCAGAATTTTGTCCGTTTTGGCACCCCCGGTATGAGTGATATTTTGGGTATACTGCCTGACGGACGCGCTCTTGCCGTGGAGTGCAAGACGGCAAACGGCAGGTTGTCTGGTTTTCAAAGTGAATTCCTTGACACCATACGGCGCAACAACGGTGTCGCTATAGTCGCTCGGTCTGTCGAGGATGTGGAATTAGGATTGAAGGAGGCAGGTTTTTGAACGAACCTCGTAATGAAATTTTAGAAGAAGATGATTTTGACACTATCCTATCGGAAGACATAGATTTTTCCGGCTCTTTAAGTTTTGAGAAACCTTTTCTCGTGCGAGGACGGGTAACAGGCGAAATAAAAGCATCAAGCCTCCTCGTCATAGACGAAGGCGCGGTGGTCGAAGCCGATATTGTTGCCCCGAAAGTGATTATTCGCGGTTCTGTCAAGGGTAATGTCAACGCATCCAACAAGGTTGAAATTTCTTTGACCGGCAGACTCGCGGGTAACATCACTGCATCGGAAATCAGTATGGAAGCCGGTTGTTTGTTCAATGGACGGTGCCTGATGACTGATCTGGGACGTTCATGATTTTCCTCCAAATAGGAAAGTCAGTAAATTAAGCGATTCCCAGAGAGGGTTTTAAAAAGTTAATTGAAGGTAAATACATGAATTTACCTTCATTCATTGATAAAAAATTGAGAGTTTTATAAAAAGATAATGAAACATCCAATCGTTTTGCCATTTTTAGTGTTTTCTCCGCTGATTTTTTCTCAAACCAAGCCTGATGCGCTTATGGAATACCGTATAGGTAATTTTGAAAAAGCTGTTTCTATTTGCAAAAATGAAATTTCCGTGAACCCGAACAATTTGGATGCCCACGTCGTCATTGCTTGGAGTCTTGTGAAGATGGGTGATTACCAAAGCGCGTTTACCTATGCTCAAAACGGCATAAAATTGAGCCGTTTTGACCCTCGTATCATAGAGATTCTGGGAGAAATTAGCTATTTCCAGGGAAAAAACGCCGAAGCTCTGCGGTATTTTCAAGAATACATCAACTTCGCATCTGAAGGTGGGCGTGTCGATTCGGTTTACTATCTGATGGGTGAGATATTCATAAGGCAGGGGCGGTTTCGCCACGCGGACATCGCGCTTTCGACCGCAGTTCACTGGCAACCGAGAAATGCGGACTGGTGGGGAAGACTTGGATATGCACGGGAGAGTTTCGGGGACATGGCAAGCGCCGCGTCCGCTTACGAGAAAGCCCTTGCGCTCAACGCGGGAATGGTGGATGTACGCCGCGGACTCGACCGCGTGAGAAAAGCCCTCAAAAGATGACCGTCTCCATCCATACACTGGGTTGTAAGCTAAATCAAACTGAAAGCGAAACGCTTGCGGCCGCATTTCGTGAATATGGTTGTGAAATTGTCCCGCCCGACCGAAACCCAGATGTCTTTGTCGTCAATACCTGCACGGTTACCTCGATGGCAGAGCAAAAAGCCCGTGGAATCATCAGGAGCGCCGCGAAAAACGCGGCTTGCGTTCTAGTCTGTGGTTGCTATGCTCGCCTTGACAGCGAAAAAATCGAGCAATTGAGTGATAACGTCTTCGTCGTCGACCTCAAAAATTGGTCAACCATATTTTCCAAAATCGCGAAGCGTCTCCATTTTCAATTTCCACTCTCTTTTCCCAACTCCCAAATTTCCAGCTCCCTCCATTCGCGGGCCTTTCTGAAGATACAGGACGGGTGCGACAAGCGATGCGCTTACTGCCGTGTAAGGTTAGCACGGGGAAAAAGTGTAAGCGTACGCGCGGAAGAGGCGCTTGATCGCTTGCGTGTTTTTGAGAACGCAGGTTATGCCGAAGCTGTTTTAACAGGCGTCAACCTCAACCTCTATCGGGACGGCGACAGGGACCTGGCTGGTCTTTTGGAACTTTTTATCAGAGGAACGGAGAGGATACGCCTGCGGCTTTCTTCCCTTGAGCCGGAAGCTGTGACGCAGGAGATGGCGGATGTGTTGACTCACAGGCGAATCCGTCCGCATTTTCACCTTTCCGTGCAGTCAGGAAGCGACTCGGTCTTGCGGCGTATGCGGCGTCCGTATACAGCCGCGCTTGTCGAAGAAAAAGCCGCGTTATTGCGCAAAGTCAAAGACGATCCGTTTCTTGCCTGCGATGTCATCGCGGGTTTTCCGGGTGAGACACAAGCCGATTTTGAACATACATACAGGCTCTGCACACGCGTTGATTTCGCCTGGATACACGCCTTTTCTTTTTCACCGCGTCCCGGAACCGAGGCGTTTGACCTACCGGACAGGGTGAATGATAAGGAGATTGTTCTCAGGGTATCGCTCCTGACCGACCTGGCACGCAAGGGCAAACGCGCTTACATCAATCGTCGGTTGGAAAGGAGCGATGAGATAGAGGCTGTCGTTGAAAGACACCGCTATCCGCTACCGAAAAACTGCGTCGCGGCCGTTTCGGAGAATTACCTCAAATTGATAGTGCAACTCCCACACGGCGAAACGCGCGCATCCGGTTCGCTTCTGTCAACACGCCTCATCGGACCGTCAACCACGCCCTTTGATGCCGAGGCGATTCTCCTTTAACTACGTCAGCT
>JAIRNA010000038.1 GCA_031258305.1 Treponema sp.
TCCTATTAATCCTACATTAGTAGCAGGTAGGGTCAAATCATTACCATTCTTTCCGCTGCTGCCGTCCCAAGCGTACCAATCATCCCCATCCCCGACAATGTTGGTGTTTTTGAAGGCGGAGATGCCGGCGGAGGATTTAAGGTAGTTGCCATGGGGACGGTGATGTTGCCCACGTAGTTGGCGTTCGGTTCGCCGGAGGCGCCGTCCACGCCCTTGCGATAGGCGTTGTCCGCCGTGATACCGCCGATGTTGCGGGAGGTAACGCCGCCGTTTGCGGAGCCGTCCAGGGTCAGGCCGGAGGCGGGCCATTGCGGCAGGCGGGCCTTGAGGTCTGCGCCTTCGACAGCGCCGTCGGATTTAGGGTTGTAATAGGCGAGGATGAAGTCGTACATGCCGTTGGCCATGATGTTCGTTCCGTTAGAACCGGCGGCCGGCGGACTCTATAGTAATCTTGGAATGGTCGGGAAGCATAGTTCCAGACGGATATAGGCCAGCCTCTTCCAAAAAAGCCTCATAAGTGGTGAAATCAATACTATTATTGTCATAGGTCCACGTACCATTTACACCTCCATATATTTCTATAGTACTTCCTTCAAGGGAAATACTACCACTTGATTCTTTTTTCAATCCAAGGACGTGGAACGTATATGATGCTCCGTATTGATTACCAGTTCCCAATGCAATTTTAGCAATCTTAATCGGCCTATTGTATGCAATCATAGGCTTATTATCGCCAGAATCTTTGAAAACTTTTATGCCATCCATTATTTCTATTCCGCCCGTGCCGAAATTGGAATAGACTGAAGCAGATGAATAAGCAGAGTACAAATCCGTTACAGTTTGATTGGAATTATTAGCAGCCCACCATTCGCTTTCTTTGAACACCGGCGTCAGGCCCGTGGCGTCGATGGCGACGCCGGCGGGGGCTGCGCTTAACAACGCCTCGCGCAAATAATGCACATACGCTAAGGAAACCGTATCGGACGCGCCAGTCCCCTTTGAATATCAACGCTTAACGCCTTGCCGGCGAGCTTGCCCTTGTCCTCCGCGCTCAACGTGATGGGTCCAATCGCCGCGGGATCGGCATAGTCCGGTATGACCAGCTCTCCGGTGTCAGGGTCCAGTGTCGCGGTAATATTGCCAATAGTAATACTGTTGCTTTGCGCGGGCTTCGGGGTAAACACGCCGCTTACAGTTACGTCTTTATTCAGGCTAAAGGTGTTTTCGGTTTGCGCCGCGCCGTCAACCGTGTAATGGCTAAAGGCGTAGTCGTCATCGGGGCTGTTCGTCAAGGCGATCACGGTTCCCGCCGGGCCGCTTGTAGGGTCGGCGCTGATTGCGCCGCCTGCGGGCCGGGTTACGGTAACGGTGTAAACAACATCCTCCACATCCTGGATACAGGAGATCCATACAAAAACGCACAGCCCAATAACCATCCGCAAAACCGCCGTTTGTAAAGACAGAACGCGCCGACACGTTCCCATCGTTCTTTTCATTGCCTTGCCTTTCTCCGGTCAAGCAGTCTATGCCGACCGGACAGTCGATTTTTCTACAAGCCGGTTAATGATAGCATGGGACTGCACACTATACAAGTCTGGTGAACATACTCTATCGCTTTATTAATGTAATGTCAATGGTTGCAATAAAAAATTTGGCAATTTCTTTCACAGATACTTTAGGGTTTCGTGCCGCCCAAATGTGTCTGGAGTGAGCGTGGGAATCGTAATGCTCGTCAACTGGTTGCCGTAAAACGACAAACGCTTCCGCGCCTATGGCCGTTACGCGCTTACCGTTAATCTGCGCGGGTATCACGATGCCGCCGCCGTCCCAGCCTAGTCCCCGCATACGCAAGGCGCGTCTATACTTCACTACTCCGCCACAGGAACCACACGATTCTTGAGCTTCAATACGCCTTCAGCGGCACCGCGTAGTCCTCCACCACGTCCCCATCCTGTCTCACCACCCCTATCCCATACTTCCGCGCCTCTTCAACCACCGTTTCCTCCAACGATAACCCTGCCACTCCCAAATACAGCAGGTAGTCCTTGTATTCCGGAAAAAACGCGCGGAATTGCGCCCGCTTCTTCTCCACCATTTCCTCTAACAATGATGTGTGAACACGATGCTTCACCTCGATTATCGCAACCGCCTCGTTGTTCACCAACACGAGGTCAAACTCACAGGACTTCCCTTTGTGTTGTTTCTTGAGGTTGGGGTAGGCATCGTCAAAGTGTATGCCGCCGAAAGTCATGGAGTGGGATAAGGCGGTCTGAAAGTAGGTCTCCGCCGCAAAGCCGATATTATCGTTCATTCCACTTATCCGATGCGACAGTTCCCTGATAAGCCTGTCCGTTTCTTGAAACCTACGGTCTGTCTCTTGCGACTTACGATCCGTCTCCTTGTGCGCCTCCGCAACCTCTTTTAAGAGTTGTCCTGTCTCCTGGAGCGTCGCCCACACCTGCTCAAATCCTAGCCCCATCTGCGGGCCAATCACCTTCTCTGCCATTCCGAGCCTCCTCTAACTACTATACTTTATATAGGCTAAAAGTCAATTCTCTGTGGAAAAATATTGAGAAAAACAGACCCAATCCTCCATAAATTTTTCTATTATTTTTATCTATTCATCATAATTATTTTAAGCGGAGACTCAAAGCTATGTCAGAGACAACTCCGCATCGCTTTTCCGTATGTAGGCCGGTCCTGCGAATAATGCCGTGTCGTCAATATATGCTTCCGCAAGCACGAGCAGTTCCCGCGCAAAACCCCGTCTCAGGTCCTTGGCGAGAGAGATTCTGTTCGGTAGTACCGCCGACAAAGCCGATAGTTGCGGCAGGAGTAAAGCCGCATCCTGTCCAGTCAACAAAACGTCAGAGAGACTATCCGCATCCGCTTCTCGGATACCCTCCTCTATCCGCCGCGGTTCCGCGTCCATATCTTCGGAAACACGCTTGCCGTTCTTGAACAAGGCGCAGAAAAACGCTCGCTTTTTGGCGTCAAGCACAGGAATAATGATTCCCCGCCGATCCGTATACGGGTAAGCCATGCAGTCAAAGGTCGGAACAGCGGCAATTTTGCACCCAGAGCTAAGGCTTATGCCTTTTGCGGCCGCAAACGCTATGCGTAAGCCTGTAAATGAACCGGGTCCCTTCATACACGCAACTAAATCTACGTTCTTTAGCGAAATTCCCGCGTTTTTAAGAAGCATATCCACGGTGGGCAGGAGAATCTCCGAATGTCGGTTTCCCGCATCCGCCTCAAAATACCATGTGTTTTTATTCGCGGCAAGCCCAACCGATAAAACGGCCGCCGCCGTATCCATTGCTAAAATATTCATATGCAGCCCCTTTGGACTGTCCCGCGGACGGACGCTCGTGAAAGCCTATCGTTTATCGCCGTTCCAAGCCCGCGTTCAGGCGCTCTTTGCGCGTAAATGACTCCCTTTGACAGTCTATCGATTCGGTGCAGAAGGTCAAAAAGATTGGCGGCCGCCTCCACGCAGTCTCCGCGCTCAGAAAGGGTGAAGATAGCTCTATCAACCGTGTCCGTAATCACATCCGACTCTTCACGTGTTTTTCCATCAAAGAAAAGGTAAACACAGGGACCCGCGTCTTTACCGGAAACAACACGGCGGAGCATTTCGTCCCGTGTTAGAAGAACAAGGGGGGTTTTCGGCGCATAGTGGCTGCTCAACATTCCGGGCGCCTGAGGCGCGCCGGTTGGCGCTTCTCTTATGTTCCCCAGGTCTTCTATTTTCCCTATAAGTTCCTCGATTCTTTCACGCGGCATTCCCCCGGGACGGAGCAGACGGACAGGTTCTTGGGTAAGGTCCAGGACCGTAGATTCGATGCCTATGTCCGTAGAGCCTGCATCAACGATGAAGTCAATCTCGTCTCCCAAAAGTTCTTCGATATGTTCAGCGCGGGTGGGGCTTAGGTACCCGAAGGGGTTCGCGCTCGGCGCGGCAACTGCGCAGGTCGAATACGCAATGACTTTCTGGGCGACCGGGTGAGAAGGGAATCTGACCGCAACTGTGTTTAACCCGCTTGTGGCTAAATCCGGAACCTCTGGACGTTTAGGCAGAACAAGCGTGAGAGGGCCGGGCCATAAAGTTTCACTCAAGACAGAAGTTTTTTCTCGCAAAGAGAACGGGAGCGCATCTCTGTGGACCACGCGGTCAAGCGCGTCCATTTCCGCAATGTGAATGATAAGAGGGTCAAAGCGGGGGCGTTTTTTTGCCTCAAAAATCCGTGCGAGAGAGTACCTGTTAAATCCATCCCCGCCCAACCCATAAACAGTTTCTGTGGGGAATGCCACAAGCAACCCAGCTTTGAGGGCTTCCCCGGCGATGTGCAAATCCGCATCGCTTGAAGATAATTTTTTCATTTTTTCATATTAATTTTCGGCGGCTCATAAAGCAGACATACTTTTCAGAATATCTCCTCATATTCATTTAAAATCCGCAAAAAACCATCCGCTTATTTCTGGTTCGAATGCGCCGGGGAGACGGCTTATTTTTATCACGTTTTCACGGAGGGCGATGTTGGGCTGTTCGGTTGATAATTCGCAATACGAGATCACGGCGGACGGGGCGATTTCATGAAGCGCGTCTGCGGCCACGTTGATTGCGATACGATTTTGCTCTTCCGCGGTGAAGGCGCGGCACGTGGGGCAGGAACACCATTCCCCTTCATGCCCGCGAGTCGGCCATAAATGGAAAACCTTAGTATGCGGATGGGCTAAAAAAACCTCCCGCGCTTCTTGCGAGAAAACTCGTATAGTTTCAGGAGCAGTCGGACAAAAGTTGATTTTCTTGTCCCGTTTGCCTTCGTTCATACGAAACATTTCCTTATGGAAAGTAAAATATTTACGCGGGACAAGGAGCGGCAGCTCCCACCCGCCCGCTTCAACGTCAATCTCGTATTTTTCCGTTTTTTGGATTAATTTCTCAAAAAAAACACCGAAAGCTTTGCTTGCGAGTGGAAAAACCATCGCGTCTATTCTATTCCGTACCGCCCAGAGTATCCACGATTCCACCTTTTTCTGATTGTTGCCAAAGAGCAGGTAGCGTTTTTGTCCGCTATAAGCGTTTTCCGCTTCTCGTATGGAGAGAATATGAGGCGCAGCGCTGTTTCGTCGGGGTAGATCCACACTACCCGGATATCTCCATCTGAACCCCAAGGCCGAAAGGAAGTCGAATATACCATTAAAAAGCCCTCGTCCGCCCTCCCCGATGATTTCAAGGCGGAACTTGTCCAGATGCCACGTGAAACCGGTTCCTTTGCCGTCTCCGGCGCGTAAGACGATATGCGGAGACTGCCCCATATAATTTATCGCGGAAGAATCCTTGCTGTCAATGATAAGGATAGCTCTCTGTTCAACCCGAAAATCGGCGCGTAATATCTCGATATACGTGGACAATTCACGAGCCGCATTCTTCACACTCGGTGAATTACCGCTCATTAAAATAACCCACGGCTTTAAAATATCAAAATCAACCACAGTAACCTCTACACATCCATCTATACGCTATACATGAAAAGAGGGAAAATAGGTTTTGGGGTTTGAAGTCATTGTTATTTTTTCACGTTGCTGTTGCTTACAATGAGCAAACAGTATTCGAAAATTTATGCTTTCCACTTCTTTTGTATTTCCCTTGCTGCCTGTGCAGCACCGCTTCATCTAAATTTTAAAATCTTCAGCCGCTCGCACGCTTCTTCGATGTCTGCACGACAACCGAAAGCCGAGAACCTGATAAAAGATTGCCCTGAAGGGCCAAAACCCGCGCCCGGGGTGGTGACGATACGGCATTTTTCGAGGATCTCCGCGAAAACATCCCAACTGTCCCTGCCCGGAAACCGCGCCCAGATGTAGGGGGAATTGTCCCCGCCTATGCTCGAAACACCCAGCTCTTGCAAGGCGTCTTTGATACTGCGGGCGTTTCTCAAGTAAAAATCTGTGAGCCGCCGTATTTCCTTCAGACCTTCCGGGTCCAGAGCGGCGAGTGCGCCCGCCTGCGCGATGTTGGACGCGCCGTTGAAGATGGTACCGGAGAGCCGCGCCCAGTCCGCGTTGACGCTCTCACCATCCGCGTATTTCAGAGCCTTCGGTACGATACTCCACCCCAGTCGAACACCGGTAAAGCCTGCGGGCTTTGAGAAGGACTGAACCTCAATCGCGCACTGTTCTGCGCCGTCTATCTCAAAGATGCTCTTGGGAAGAGAGGGGTCGCGGATGAATTCGCTGTATGCCGCGTCAAAAACGATGACGCACCCTTTTTTTAAGGTAGTTTTGACCAATTCCGAAAGCTGTTCACGCGAAGAAACCGCTCCTGTAGGATTGTTCGGGGAGCAAAAGTAGATGAGGCTGTTTGCTGGAACAGGGGAAAGGTCCGGGAAATAGCCGTTTTCCGCGGTACAGGGTAAATAGACGACGCCGCGGTACCCAGCGCCTTCCCATGCGCCTGCCGCGCCGATTAAAACCGAACCGTCCACATAGACCGGGTAGGATGGGTCTTGCACCGCGGCTTTTGTTCCCGGCCCAAAGAGCATCTGAAGCCGCCCGATGTCACATTTCGCGCCGTCCGAGATAAAGACTTCATCCGCTCCGAATTTTTTCCCATAAAAGACTTCAGAGATTTTCTCACGCAGTTCGAGCAATCCTTCGTCTTGATAGCCCGAATAACCTTCTACCGTTCCAAGCCGCCGCGCTCCTTCGGCGAGTCCAGTACAGATATGGGGTAGTATGGGTTCCGTGGTATTACCGACGCCGAGGCTGATAATGCGGATATCAGAGGGATGCGCGGCCGCGAATTCACGACGTCTCCTTGAGATTTCAGGGAAAAGATACCCTGCTTTAAGATTTGCTATGTTTGGATTTCTGCTTATCACTCTATTCTCTCATTTATTAGTATACTGTAAGTACCCATGCAACGACACTATGTATTCGTTGAGTCTTTAATAGAAGTATATTTGTGGGCCCACCAGGACTTGAACCTGGGACCGACGGATTATGAGTCCGCAGCTCTAACCAACTGAGCTATAGGCCCCTTTTGATTTTTTAATGTATATCATATTTAAACAAAAAAGTCAAGCTCTTAAGACGTTTTTCCTAAAGTTTCCGATCGTTACCCTCCTGTCCGCCCTTGTTGTTTTCTTAAGAAACAGTTATACTCTGAAAATCATGTATTTAATTGGTTTTCACGCTATAGAAGAACGTATAAAGGCGGGCGGTGGAAGAGAACTTTTGGTTGCGAAGGCCGGTCCCCGTGCGCGCGAGATTTTGGATATTGCCGTGAAGCATAAGGTTAAGGTGAACAGGGTGGGGACATTCGACCTTGATCGGCTCGCGCCGGACAACCGCGGTATTGCGTTGAAGGTGACGGACGCAGGCGGCGGTTCATCTCTGACCCTTGAGACCGCGCTTGTACAGTTGGGTGACAGAAAGAATGCTCTTGTCGTGATGATGGACGAGATTACGGACCCGCACAACTACGGCGCAATCATCCGCTCGTGCGACCAGTTCGGCGTTGATTTCGCGGTAACTCGGGACAGGCGTATCGCCAAGCGCGGCGAGATAGTCGCTCAAACATCGGCCGGCGCGTCCGCATGGGTGGCTGTGGTGGAAACGCCGCTTCAGCGGGCAATGGAACACCTGAAAGACGCGGGATTCTGGATTTTCGGCGCGGATATGGATGGGGATCCCGTGTTTGAAAAAAACCTCTCCGGGCGGGTCGTTCTGGCGTTCGGCGGTGAAGGCTCCGGACTTTCCCGCCTGGTCCGCGGAAACTGCGACGGACTCGTTTCTATCCCCTCGCTCGGCAAAATCGACTCCCTCAACGTGTCGGTTGCGGCCGGTATTCTGCTCTACGAAGTAAGAAGACAATGGAGATGTGCAGCCGAACAGGGCTCCTTCTAACAATTTATCTGTGATTGTCTTTGCTGTTGTCTCCGAAATGACGTGAATTGCATACGTTAAGGCGAATTTTTGAAATGGTGACCATAACAAACCTGTCATTTTCCTACGATTCAAATCCGGTATTCCGTAATCTATCGCTTACCTTTAGCGAAAAGTGGACCGCTCTCATTGGCGCTAACGGAACGGGAAAATCAACTCTTATCAAACTGATAAGCGGGGAACTCAAGCCCGACCGCGGCGGCATAAACGCAAACGGCGGTATTGTTGTATGCCCTCAGTCCGTCGAGAGCGCGCCCGCGTGTTTTGGTGAGGCGGAGATGTTGAATTCGCCCGAATTCTTCGCGCTTCTTGCGAAGTTGGAAATAGGCGGCGACTGGATTGAGCGCTGGGACACCCTGTCAGGCGGCGAGAAAAAACGCTGCTGGCTTGCCGACGCCCTTATCAGAAAACCCGCGGTCCTCATTCTTGACGAGCCGGTAAACCACATAGATGCGGCGGCAATGAAACTATTGATACGCGCGCTCTCTGCGTTTGAGGGAACCGGCATTGTTGTATCTCATAATATGGCGTTTCTCGATACGCTTGCAACGGCGACCGTTATGCTCGTCGCAGGACAGCCTTTAGCGGAAGAACGCCGCGCCTTTGTGTTCGCTTCTCCGCCCTTGAACGCTGCCGCTGAATTTGAAAAAGAGCAGTCGGGCAAGCGGGAACTGCGGGAGCGGCTCGCTGGGGAATCAAGCCGCCTTGAACGGGCAAAGAAAGACGCGGCGCGAGAGGCTCTCCATGACAAAAACAGGCGTATGTCAAAGAAAAACATCGACATACATGACCATGATACCCGCGCCAAAGTAAACCTCGCCCGTCTTTCCGGAAAGGACAGGATCGGCGGCAAGAAAGTCGCCGCGTTGGAAACGGCTTTTAGACAGAAACAAGCCGAACTGCAAGGCGTGGACGCGCTTGGTCGGCGTAAAACCGGCGCCGGGCTGCACGGAGTCAAGAGCGGGCATCCCGTGTTGTTTTACCTGCCTGAAGGGGAAATTCACATCGGAGATTATACTATGGCGCACCCCGCGATGGAAATAAAGCATGACTCTCGCATTGCGATTCTCGGCGATAACGGCGCAGGCAAAACTTCGCTCTTGGAACATATCGTGCAAACGATAAACACGAGCGGGTTTAAACTCTGGTACCTACGACAGGAACTTTCAGAGAACGACCGAGAAGATATTCTGGAGCGGTTGCGCGGACTCGGGGAAAAGGAAAAAGGCGATGCGTTATCGGTACTCTATCGGCTTGGCAGTGAGCCGTCTTCACTCCTCGCCACGCGAAGTCTCAGCCCCGGGGAGGCGCGGAAGCTCTCCTTTGCCTTTGCGATGACGGCCGGGGTTTCGCTGATAGCGCTTGACGAGCCGACAAACCATATGGATACGGTGTCCGCCTCGATCCTTGGGGACGCGGTCAACGAGTTCGAAGGCGCGGCTGTCCTCGTAACCCATGACCGGGTATTTGCCGAAAAGACAGGGAAGGTCTTTTGGACCATAGAACGGAAGGGGGGGAAAGGGCGGCTGGTTATCGATGGATAGGGGCGATTGCACCGCTTTGTCCGCGCCCGCCTCGCGCGCATGGGTCCACACCTCGGCTCGTATGCGCCTCCTGTTCCCAGACACGCGGGAGCGGCTTCCTGCGTGTGTATACAGATTCCCAGACACGTGGGAGAGTCTCCCAGACATGCGGGAGAGTCTCCTAAACATGTAGGAGAGTCTCCCAGACATGTGGGAGTCATTCCCAGACATGCGGGAACACGCGGTTATTCCTGCGCGTTGGAATCCGCTGCCGCGCGGTTTAGGGGAACACGCCCTGCGCTTTATACTTTTTTTCTATTTTTTTTATTATTTCCACCATTGAAAGATCTTTTGTGTCTTCATAAAACTTTTCTTTGTTTTTCCACGTCTCTTCCAATGCCTTTTCCAATTCATCATTCTTCAAAATATACCTCCAATGGATTTGCCATTTTAGGGACGCGCCCATCGATCTATCGGCTGTGGGCCGCGCCGAACTTCATACGCTCGTCGTAGCCGCCGGGCGACACGGGAAACCCCCGCCGCCCGCTCGAATCCATGCCGCGCGGACTACGGGAACACGCCCCTGATATGCTTGGCTTTGGCAAGCTTGGAAATGGCCAGCATGTAGGCGGCGACGCGGAAGGACACATGGCGTTCCTTAACGATGTCCAGTACCTGCCCGAAACTGCGGATCATGACTTTTTCCAAGGTCTCGTTGATATGTTCCTCTTCCCAGGTGAGCGCCTGAATATTCTGCACCCACTCAAGGTAGGACACAACCACGCCGCCGGCATTGGCAAGGATGTCCGGCATAATGACCACCCCCTTCTCGTTCAGGATTTCGTCCGCTTCCACTGTGGTAGGACCGTTGGCGCCTTCTACGATGAGTTTCGCCTTTACCGCGCCGGCAAGCTCCCCAGTGATCTGGTTTTGCAAGGCGCAGGGGATCAGCACGTCGCAATCGCAGGTGAGGAGTTCCGCGTTGGAGATTTTTTTGACGCCGGCCGCGGTATAGCCTTCCAGAGAATTGCCGAACGCGGCCTGGTACGCGCGGATAGCGGGAATGTCCAGTCCGTCGGGGTTGTAGTACGCGCCGGATAGGTCCGCAACTCCCACGACCCGGTAACCCAGTTCGTAAAGCAGCTTTGCCGTTACGCCGCCCACGTTTCCCATGCCCTGAATCGCTATCCGTGCGTTTTCTTTGGGCATATTAAGGTATTTCACTATTTCCCCGGTTATGATAGTCACCCCGCGGCCGGTCGCTTCGGCCCGCCCCAGGGAACCGCCTATTTCGATGGACTTGCCGGTAACGACGCCGGGAACCGCGTAGCCGTGGAGCATACTGTAGGTGTCCATAATCCAGCCCATGATTTCCGCGTTGGTGTTTACGTCAGGCGCGGGGATGTCTTTTTCAGGGCCGATGATCGGCAATATGGACGCGGTAAAACGGCGGGTTACACGCTCCAGTTCCCCCTTGGACAAGGTGGACGGATCGACCTTTACCGCGCCTTTTGCCCCGCCGTAAGGAATGTTTACCACCGCGCATTTGAAAGTCATCCACGCGGCCAGAGCCTTTACCTCGTCGATGTCAACTTCTTCGTGGTACCGGATACCCCCCTTGCAGGGACCGCGGTCGCTGGAATGTTGCACCCGATAGCCTTCAAAAACCCTGATGTCCCCGTTGTCCATTTTGACCGGAATAGCGACTTTCAGTTCCCGTTCCGGATACTTGAGGGCTTCGTAGTCGTTCCGTTCAAGACCGAGTTTCTGCGCGGCCAGTTCCAGGACATGCAGCATGTTTTCGTAAGGATTGTATTTGTCTGCCATAGATCTTTCTCCTCTCATAAATAAAATTAATACATGTAGTATACTATAGACAGAAAGCTTTAACAAGCGGATGTAAAAAGAAAGAAGCGAAAAGAGAACCGAGCGGTCAAAAGAGTTGAAAAATCTTTAACATAGGTTGACAATAAAAACTACCTCCACTATACTAGTAGCATTATGGCGTTTAAAGGAGATACCTATGACTAATGTTCTATATTTTGTTTATGGCGGCCCCCCCCCCGCAGGCGGGGGGGTTGTTGGGGGGGGGGGGGGGGGGGGGTTTGTAGGGGTGGGGGGGTTTTGTTTTTTTTG
>JAIRNA010000129.1 GCA_031258305.1 Treponema sp.
TACACGGTGGTAGGGCATGAGGAGAGCCCGCCTGAGCGGCCCGAGGATTTACGGAAATCGTTTTACACGATGCGGAAGAAGGATCTGGTGCCGTTTGACTACGGGGACAGCGGGAAGACCGCGTACTTTGCGGTGCAGGTAGAGAACGGGGGCAAGCAGGGCCAGTGGGGTCCGATGGTTTCCGCGCTGATACCGTAGGGCGCGGCGGGTGTCTGACACCAAGTGTGTCTGACACCGAATGTATCGGGTATGTTCCGGCGGTGCGCCGCCGTGGATAGAGCGGCTGCGGCGCTCGCAGTATCGAGCGCAAGGCGGAATGCGTTCCGTAAACGTAACCGTTGGTTATGGGAACCGCCGCCAAAAAGGCGCTATACGAAAGGTTCGTATGGCGTGTGGTTATGCGAGATGGCGTTCCGGTGGTTATAAACGGCATTTTTCATAATGTCGCTACAAAATCGTCCGTATGGACGGTTAAAAATAATACTCTGCAATGAGGGTAAACTATGGAAGGAGTTCATTATGAACAAAAAAATTTTGGTTATTGGTATAGCTTTAATAATGCTATGCATGGTGGTTGCTGTTGTTTTTGCGGATGCAGGTGTTTCGTACACTGATCATTCCGTGACAGTGTGGAACACCGTAAAAGGAAAACTGAGTAAAGTTGAGTTGTGCGTCATTTATATGGACGCAGCTAATGTTCGGCGAGAAACCAGCATGGACTTTTTTAATGTCACTTCAAAACGACAAACAATAGCCTTTAATCTTGGAAAGGTAATTGGGGCTTATTCGACATATTGCCCTGCTCCTATTTTAGAATAAAGGTAAATAATCTGTAGTTGCCACCGGCTACAGACGTTACAGCAAATTTTCTCCGCAACGAGAATAAACTATGAAAGGAGTTTGAAATGAAGAAAAAAATCGCAATGGTTTTGGTTATTCTGATAATGGGAAGTAGTATTACCTATGCACAACAGTATGAGTATCACGGCTATGTCCCGCATTTAATTATGGGACCTGTCGGAATTGCCGGAGGTGTAATATTGCTTGTTGCAACCGACTCGGATTTAGGACAAACATGTGGATGGATACTTATTGGCGCAGGCGTACTTGACCTTGGTATAGGTTTTTTGCTTATGGCGCTTGATGAACCTGCTTTTACACAGAATAATCCAATACTAAAACATATATCATTGGGTGTAGCTCCTGATAGAGCTTATATCGGCGCATCGTTTGACTTTTAGTATCCTGGCGATGAACATAGCTTTTCATCTGTGATCAACGGTCTGCAATACATTGACTTGGAGGTTGCTTTTGAAAACATGTGTCCTTCGGTTTCAGTTTTAACTAATCTAATGTTTTATGTGGTCATGTTTTTATTAACAAAGCATGACCAGGTGAAAAATAAAGGCTGATGGTAAGGTTTGGCATGATACTGGCATTTGGGTTGTTGTTTGGTTCTACTCATTTATTTGCAGCATCACAATACAATGCGGGAGCGGTTTTAATCATTTAGCGGAGCGCCTCAGCGTATCTTACAAATCAACTTCGAGTATACCGCTTCGAATTTTTTGCGCGACTATTCGGACTGCGGCCTCGACAAGCCGCTCGCGTTTTATGACGTTGTTTTTTAAGGCGTTTTCTAATGAACGGCGCGTGGTAGCGAGGTTTCTGGGCCACGCCATCACCATATCAACGCCCACATTCAGCGCTTGCACAGCCGCATTTTCCGCGCTTATATTGGAAACCGCGGACATAGAAAAATCATCGGCGATGACGATACCTTCGAAGCCCAATTCGCGCAAACGCTGAACTGCTATAGGCGAAAGGCTTGCGTTGCGTTCTTTATCCCACGTGGAAACAACCACATGGGATAGCATTATTGCGGAAGGGTTCACTTTGCGGACGAGTCCGCCGAAGGGCTTGACCAGTATGCCTACGGTTTGGGCATCTGCATCAAGCACAGGTTTTGCCTTATGCGGGTCTACGGCCGCGTTTCCGGGGAAATGTTTGACCACGCAGGCAACGCCGGCTCTCCTCATACCGTATATAAATGCGGCGGACGCATCTTCCACGAAATCCCCGTCAGGGCCAAAGGAACGATTCTGCAAAAACGCCGCGTTTTCCGGCGTAAGAATTTCGGCCACAGGCGCGAAATTCATCGTTATTCCCACGCTGCGAATCTCAGTCCCGGACAGGAAGGCTTGATATTCAAGCTCTTCCAAAGCTCTTTCCTGCCCGACCGCCAATACGCGAAACCGAACCGAAGCGGCAGAAGGAAGTTTTCGCATAGGGAAACCGAACCGATGAACATCTCCGCCTTCATGGTCTACTGCCATAAACGGAACGAGGCTTACATCAGCGATAATACGCACACATTCGGCTAAAAGAGAACGCGCCGTTTCCTTATCCGTATTAAGATTGTAAGAAAAGAGCATGATCGCGCCGGGTGGATTCTCCATAAGTAATCGCCGCATCGTCCAGCCGAGATTCTCTTGCCCATCGAGTCCCGCAATAATAACCTGCCCCGTGAGCGCATTGTCCTCCATGTCTGCGACTATCATTGCCGCCTTTTTTTCAGGTTCCATAAAAGTGGATACGTGTTCCTGGATATCGTCTGCGGAAATAGCGGTTGCGATATCTTTCTTTTCTTCTTCGGGTGGTGTGGGGATTATTTTTTCATCTTTTTCTGTTACCTGAACTGCCTTTTCACGGCAAGTGAATGTGAAAAAGAATAAAAAAACAAACAATAGAAGACTTTTTTCTCTCATATGACCAATTTATTCACAATCGCCTCGTAAATTACGGGCAAGTTCTTTCCAAACGAGCTGGTCTTTCTTGGAAAGGGCGATGAATTCCTCTTGCCTCCCATAAGCCGACAGCTCGACAAATCGACTTGTCCGTTCCATGAGTTTGTTAAATTTGTTTTCATGGAATTCGATGAGCCATTGGGGGATATGTTTCACGGTTTCGAGGAGCTTTGCGTAATGCGGCGCACAAAAACCTTCAGACGCAGTGAATATGGAGCGAAGTTCTGTGGATGCACGAAATTTCACTTCTTTGTTATTAGTATCAGCCTGAACGATGAAGGTAAGATACTCCTTTTCAATACGTTTACGTTCAACGCAGACGGGACATTCTTCTTTGGGTTTCCAGGGTTTTCGTTTCTTAAAAGATGACAGCCTATCTTCAAGAATATCTTTTCCCAGAATGGCGACTGCGAGACCATCGTGGAACGTCTCAAGTTTTCGTGAATGGAAGGCGCAGAATCCACCTGCAAGTCGATATTCCCTTCTGAAAACACGGTCCGAGACGTGTTCAAAGAGCATTCCATCAATGAATCGTTCAGCTCTCGCGGAAATGATGACACAGAGGGGGCAATCTTGTTCCGCGCACGCTTTTTCCAATTCTATAAAATTGATATGTTTTTCAATCATTTGAGGCATAATAAACCCTCCGGCAGATTGTGTCAATGTATCTCAAAAGCGAAGGAGTAGCGGAACGCATGTCAACGTCCATGATGTCCGCTGTAAGTTTCCTTTCTCATAGCTATTATACGTTCCATTGTTTATCCGAGCTACTTTGCCGCAATGTATTTCAGGAAGTTCCGCAAAAGGTAAGACAGCAAAACTGTGCCCAGAATCATCACCACCGAGAGTGCGTTGATGACCGGTGACACTCCAAAACGGATAGCCGAGTAGATATAGAGCGGCAGAGTGGACGATCCCGGTCCAGCCACGAAATAGGTAATCACAAAGTCCTCAAGACTTATTGTGATTGCCGTCAAAAAGCCAGACACGATGCCCGGCATACAAATCGGCACCGTAACGTGCAAAAGCGTCTGCCGCTCGGACGCGCCCAGGTCCCGCGCCGCCTCGATGATGGAAAAATCAAACTCGTCGAGCCGTGCCATTACCATAAGAAACACAAACGGCAGGTTGAAAGTCGTATGCGCGATAAATATCGTGAGAAGCCCAAGCTTGAGTTTTATACCTGCAAAGAAGATGGACAGACTCACGCCGATGATGATTTCAGGTAGAATCATTGGCAGAAAGGATATGGTCTGAATGTAGTTGCGAAAGCGGAATCGGTACCAATTCACACCGATAGCCCCGAACGTACCGAAAACGGTCGCAGTTGCGGCGGACGTGGCCGCAATGAAGATGCTGTTCCAAAACGCCCGCCACAAGTCCCGCGAATGTAGAAACAGTTGCTCATACCACTTAAAGGAAAAACCGGCCCAATGCATACCCTTGCTTTCGTTGAACGAATAGAGAATCAACACGAAAAGCGGCAAAAATAAGAATATTATCACCGCGATGAATACCGTTTGTGAAAACGAAAACGGATTCCTGCTCGCCCGCCGTGCATGCTTGCCCGCTTCGGTTTGCGGTTTCGCCGGCTTCAGGGATGTTATGACGAAACGGACAACTTGCATTATGTTCATTTTGCGCCTCCTTTCACATCTGCCAGCCGTTGCGAGTCTTTCTTCTGTAGATTTATCATTACGATGACGCTCACGGTCGTAATCACAGTGAGCACCATAGAAATGGCGGACGCGAGAGGCCAGTTTCTACTCTTAGTGAGCTGGTCCGCGACTGTGTTACCGAGCATATAGGAATTCATACCGCCCACGAGAAGCGGCACCGCGTAAGCCCCGAAAATCGGGATAAAGGTGAACAAAACCGCTGTGTAGATGCCGCTCCTGATGTTCGGCAGGAGAATCTTCACGATAGCGGTCATCTTTGTTGCGCCCAAATCCCGCGCGGCTTCCAACAGAGAAAAGTCAAACTTGTCTATCGTGGAGAACAGCGGCAGTATGGCGTAAGGCAGGTACATATAGACCAGTACCAGAATCACCGTGTTTTGATTGTAAAGGAAGTGAATATAGTCGTCTATTAATCCAATGTCCATCAAAAAATCGTTCAGAAAGCCGTTGTTGCCCAGAATGTTCATCCATGCGAACACTCGAATCAGGAAATTCGTCCAGAACGGAATGATGATGAGGAGGAGAAGAAACGTCTGATTTTTACTTTTCGCCATAAAGTAGCCGCAAGGCAGGGCAATGAGTATGGCAATAATAGTCGCTATGATTGAAGTGCCTATGGTCCGCACCGTAACGACCACCAGAGTCGGGTTCAACAAGCTCTTGTACGCGCTAAGGGAAAATTGCCAGACCACGCCCCCGTGTAAACCTTTTCTCAAAAAACTATAAATCACGATGATGCCTATGGGTGCGAGGAAGAACGCCGTGAACCATACACCCATAGGCGCGGCGTAAAAGGTCCCGTAGTTGCGTTTTACGTTGTTTTTTTCGGCTTTTTCTTTTAATTTCCCACAGCCTGTCCCGCTCATTTTTTCACCTCTACGATGTAACCGTCTGTCGCGCTCCACGACAAGTAGACCGAGTCTTTCCATACAATATCCGGTCCTTCGTCCGAATACTTGGAATGCTGTTTGATAACGCGGATGAGCCAGTTGTCCCGCACCTTGACGTAAAACTTAGTCTGGAAGCCTGAGTAGATAGGCTCGTCCACGAGTCCTTGGAACAGATTGATGTCTTCCCGTTTAATGACGGGCTTTTCGGTGTTTATGACGATTTTTTCCGGACGCACCGTAAAGCTGACGGTTTGCCCTACCGTCACCGCGTCAATCGTCGTAACTTTTACCTCCCCAAGCTCGGGTATGTTAAGCTCGACGAGGTATTCGGTGTCGCCGTTAATATCCGGTTTGTCGAGTTTTTCAACGACAGAGACCGTTCCATCGAAAAGATTAGTTTCGCCGATAAATTTCGCTACAAAGTCTGTGGCCGGACTTTCGTAAATTTCGTAAGGAGTCCCCACTTGCAGGACATCTCCGAAATTCATAACGGCGATGCGGTCTGAAACAGAGAGAGCTTCGGTCTGGTCGTGGGTTACGTAAATAAACGTAATGCCGATCTTGTCGTGTATTTGGTCAAGCTCAATCAGCATATGCTGACGGAGTTTAGCGTCGAGTGCGGACAGAGGTTCGTCCAGTAAAAGTACGCTCGGTTCATTGATGAGGGCGCGGGCTATAGCGACGCGCTGTTTTTGTCCGCCGGAGAGCTGGTTAGGCTTTTTAGCGCTGTGTCCCTCAAGCTGGACGAGTTTCAGGTAATCTTTGACGACAGTCTCTATTTCCGCTCTCGGTTTCTTCTTTAAACGCAAAGGAAAGGCAACATTTTCAAACACCGAAAGGTGAGGAAACAACGCGTAATTCTGGAATACCGTGTTCGCCGGCCTACGATTTGGCGGCAGGGAAAGCACGTCTTTCCCGTCAAAGGCGACAACCCCAATATCCGGGCTTTCAAAGCCCGCGAGTATCCGCAGGAGCGTTGTTTTACCGCATCCTGATGGTCCTAAAAGGGAGAAAAATTCCCCCTTGCATATGTCAAGGCTCACGTTGTTCAAAACCTTGAAGTCTCCAAAAGATTTGAACACACCCTTGATTGTTACATCGCTTCCTTTCAATGTCGTTTGATTCGCAGACTCTTATTATAGTCTGACAGCCTCCTTGAAGTGAAATATATTAAGTAGTGTCTATCTCTAATGTAGATACATAAGAGATAGGCTGCCTTAAAAACCGCATTTGCGTATGCAAATGCAAGGTCTGTCCACAAAAGCAACCGACTTTGGACAGACATTAAGTAACAATGCGTTCTTTTTCAATTCTTGTCAAGAGGTTTTCGAAAACAGCGCCTTCAAGAGCGATTATTCATGGAATATTAGGCAAAAAATTTCACTTTGCCAGGACCAAATCCAGAAATGATGCAATTTCAAATATTCTGGCGATTGCCCTTCTGGCGGCCGTCACGGGATTGGGCGTTGAGAGCCGAGCGTACCGCGGAACGGGCGATATGCGAGCGGCTGGAGTCTTTGGACGACTACGCGTCCAAAATTTCATGGCTTCTGAACTTCCTATATAACCGCTACGTCAAGTTTTCTGATTTGGAAATGGAAGTAAATGGAGGATTGAAGGGCATAGCTGAGAATGCTTCCATTGGAGAAGCTGGTGATAGGTACAAGGACTTGAAAAGGCTTTAAGAATTATTCGGGCAACTATGAAGTCATTCGAGCGTATGAAAAATCGGAGGAATTCCATTGCCGCTCAATTAAGTCAAATCGAGGAGGATTTTCGGGATGAGGAGGAGAAGCTAGAATCCCTTGATTGATAAACCAGCCGGGGGCGAATCCGAAAAACCCATCTGAGATCGAAGCCCCCGGATGCAGAATTTCCTGCTTTTTAATCTGCGGGCGTTTCCGTCCCTGTTATGCGACGTTTTTTTAGCCCAATACACGCCTATACGGTCTAATACCCCGCGGCTTGCCGCGGCTGTAAACAGACTAATTTATAGGAAAATTCAACAATATCTTGGTATTGTGAGTAATCTGTATATTTTGGCAATGCTGAATAAGTAATATCAATCAAACAACAAAAATT
>JAIRNA010000114.1 GCA_031258305.1 Treponema sp.
GTGTGCCAAAAACGAGGAATCAACGCCGTAATGACCGAGGACACGCATAGTTCAGGCGTAGAGCGGCTTGCGGAAGTTGCCGGGGAAACTGAAGCCGACTACTACCTTTTGATTCAAGGCGATGAACCGCTGATAGAATCAGAACTGATTTCAGAGATGGCGAAGCTGACGCGCCGCGGTGAAATTGGAGAAGGCGCGGCGACTTTCAGGATGCCAATACGCAATCCTATTGACGTTGCTAATAATACAATCATTAAAATCATAGTCGATGTCGATGATAATATGATTTTCGCGTCGCGTACCGCTATTCCGTATCCGCAAAAAAGCATTGATTTCACCTACTACAAGACCGTCGGCGTGTATTGCTACCCGCGTTCCGTTGCGCTGGCCTATCCGAACCTGAAAGTCGGCTATGTGGAAAGAGCCGAGGACCACGATTTAGTCAGATTATTGGCGAATGGAATCCGCGTTAAGTCATTTGAGCGCGAAAGCGTTACCGTTTCCGTAGACACACCGAAAGACCTAGAGCGAATCCATAATATACTTACCTCTACCCCCCTCCCCACTGTTGTCCGGTACAGGAGAAATAAATGGCTGAAGTGTTCTTCTGGGTCGCTCTCCTTTTTCCCCAACAGGAGGGTGGCATAATGCGGACAGTCATTCTCGGAAAAGCGGGTTCGGTACGGGTAAAGAACAAAAATTACCGCCCGTTTTATAACGGCAAGTCGCTGATAGATATACTTGTTGAAAAACTCTTGAAAGTCCTCAATGCGAGCGATATTTACCTTTCATGCGAGAACGAGGCATACAGAAACATTGCGGAAAAATGGGGGATTAACTTTATTCACAGAGGTGAGAAATACACTCTGATTACAACGAGCAACGTCGATGTTGTACGCAATGTCTGCAAAGATATTCCCGGCGGTGGCGATGTGCTGTGGGTAACTCCCGTCGAACCACTGTTCGATGAATACGTCGAAGTGCTTGATTGCTGGCGCGGTTTGGATAAGTCAAAGTATGACTCGCTCAATGTAATCTACCCACAGAAACGGTTTATGCTTGACCAGAACCATCATCCCATTGGTTTCGGTTTTGGGCATTGGCACAAGTATTCGCAGGAGATTAAGCCAGTCTATCAACTGAGTTGGTCAACCTGTGTGCTCTCGCGGAAGTGCATAGACGAGATAAGTTATATGATTGGGGCGCGACCGTACTGGTATGAATGTTATTCCGAAGTGATCGACATTGACACCGAAGAAGATTTTGAACTTGCCGCTACAATATTCGGTCAAAAAATGAAAAGAAAACAAAATGTTGATGCAAAGTCAATATACGAGTCAGACGGAGGATTTTAGATTGGAGAATTGCACTCGTCAACTTGAATTGATAATCGAAAAGGTCAAATCGCTTATACGCAATTCTCACGTTGTGCTGCCGAATGAAGGCGAGGTGAAATTCTATCACCACAAAGGGTTTGACAACTTTTTGGCGGTAGGCGCGGTGTTTGTCAGCGTAATACAACACGACTATTGTAAATTCATCGTTGCAATGCTGGCGGGACAGATGTATCCGTTGCATTTTCACCGTATAAAGGATGAATCGTATTTCATTCTTTCCGGCGATTTAATCGTAACCCTTGAAGACGAAACGCATACGCTGACAAAAGGCGACATTTTGAACGTGCCGCGCCGCTTCACACACAGTTTCAGGACGCAAAATGGGTGTGTGTTTGAGGAAATATCAACGGCATACTTGAACAACGATTCCGTATACGAGGACAAGGAAATCGGGCAATCGCCAGGGAGTTTCAAGACGACGGTATTGCCGATGTCGGTATTGCTTGATAGTAAAGAAAAGCGAGGTGAAAACAGTGATCGAAACTAAACGAGTAAAAATCGCGGATTATTTTGAAATCGGCGGCGGAGCGTTTACGCTCATCGGCGGACCTTGTTCCATTGAGAACGAGGATATGGCGCTCGAAGTCGCCGAAACCACCAAGGCGGTTTGCGTAAAACAAGACATCAATTATGTATTCAAAGGTTCATTCGACAAAGCAAACCGCTCAAACCTTAACGCAGGACGCGCTGTGGGAATGGAAAAAGGGCTTGCAATCCTTGAGAAAGTACGCAATATGCTGAACATTCCGGTAACCACAGACGTTCACGAAAGTTATCAGTGCGCCGAAGTCGGTACGGTAGTGGATATATTGCAAATTCCCGCGTACCTATGCCGACAAACGGATTTACTCCGTGCCGCCGCAAGAACGGGCAAAGCCGTCAGCGTGAAAAAGGGACAATTTATGGCTCCGCAAAACATGGATAACGTGATAGAAAAAATTGTCTCGACGGGCAACGATAAGTGTATTCTTATGGAGCGCGGTTCATCATTCGGATATAACAAACTCGTTGTTGATATGACCGGACTTCCGATAATGCGTGGATTCGGATACCCGGTTTTCATTGACGCAACACATTCGGTACAGGAACCAGGGGGTAAAGGCGTATTCACCAAAGGCGATAGAAGCGCCGCTGCGCTCGTAATGTACGCGGCGCTTGCGGTGGGGGTTGACGGCGTTTTTGCCGAAATCCACCCTGATCCGGATAATGCGGCTTCTGACGTAGGCAGTCAACTGAAATTGTCTGAGATTGAGCCAATATTCAAAAAGGCGATACAGTTTAACAATATCGCATGGGAGAGTAACGTATGAAAGCTGTTATACTCGGAAAATCTACCGATACTTTGATTCCGAATAAAAATTACCGTCCGTTTTATGGCGAAATGTCATTGATGGATATTCTTATTGAAAAACTGATAAATGTGTTGCCGAAAGAGGATATTTATCTCTCCTGTGAAGATGAGAAATTCAAAAACACCGCTGAAAAGTGGGGCGTTCAGTTTGTTTTGCGCGATAATGTGTATACTTTATACAATATAAGTAACACAGAAATCGTAGCAAACGTATGCAAAAGCATTCCGGGGAACGGCGATTTGCTTTGGTGTTCCTGCGTTGAGCCGTTCTTCAACGAGTTCCCCGAAATACTTGAATGTTGGCGTAGTTTGGATAAAAAAGAACACGATTCGCTTAATATCGTGTACCCGATGAAGAAGTTTATGCTCGACAGGCATTATAACCCGATAGGTTTCGGTTTCGGTCATTGGCATAAGTATTCGCAGACAATCCCGCCGATATATCAGATAAGTTGGGCGACTGCGGTTATGTCACGCGAATGTATCGAAAAAATCAACTTTCAGGTCGGGCGGAATCCGTACTGGTACGATTCTTACGCACCGATGATTGACATAGACACGCTTGATGATTTTCACTTTGCGAGCTTGGCTTATAAGGCTCTGCTTGACGATAATCGACAAGCAGATAAATAATGTGTGTTTTGCCAAACTATGCCCGGCGCGGCGCAGTCAAATACTTTTCAACTCCTGCCTATCGGCAAAAGATAAAACTTGTCAAGCGGTCTTAGGTAAAGAAAAATCCGTTTCCTTTGAGGGCTTGAAATTTCTCCGTTCATAACATATACTATGGTATGAATTTTCAGGAAGTTGTGAATGGGGCAAAAGCGGCAATAGCGAGGCGGGTCGTGGGGCAGGAGGAGATGGTCCACGGATTACTGATGGCGCTCATCGCTGGTGGACACATCCTCCTTGAAGGTGTGCCTGGGATTGCCAAGACTCTTGCCGTCAAGACTCTCGCGGATGTTACCGGACTGCTCTTCAAGCGAATCCAGTTCACGCCGGACCTCCTGCCGGCAGACCTCACCGGCACTCTGGTATGGGAACAATCCACAGGCGTATTTTCAGTGCGCAAGGGTCCCATTTTCGCCAATGTGATTCTAGCGGATGAAATCAACCGCGCGCCTGCAAAGGTGCAGTCAGCCCTGCTAGAGGCCATGGAGGAGTCGCAAGTAACGATTGGCGAAACCTCCTACCGTTTGCCTGAGCCGTTTTTCGTGCTTGCAACCCAGAATCCCATCGAACATGAAGGTACTTATTCTCTGCCGGAAGCCGAGTTGGACAGGTTTTTAATGAAGTTCGTGGTGAAATATCCAACGCCGGACGAAGAGGTAAAAATTCTTTACCTTGTTGCGGACAAAAAGGAAGCCCAGGAACTCCCCTGCGTGTTGAATACCGCTGTCTTGAAGATGCTTCGTAACGCGGTGGAAAACGTCTATGTTGACGAGCGAATCGCCGCCTATATGGTTTCTATTGCCGGCGCGACCCGTCCCGCAAAAACGACACGAGAAAAAGAAGGCGTCTATAAATACGTGTCCTTCGGCGCGTCTCCGCGGGCGTCCATAGCCTTGTTCCGGTGTTCACGGATACATGCGCTCTTCGATGGGCGCTCCTTCGTTACCCCGGACGACGTGAAAGCCGTGGCGGTTCCGGTACTGCGCCACCGAATAGCGCTTTCCTACGAAGCCACTGCGGATGGTCTGGACGCGGATGCGGTGGTTTCAAGGATTTTGAGTCTGGTGCCTGTGCCATAATGTTGGGAAGTTAGAGTATTTGTAGCAAATAAAGAAGGAAAGAAATATGAAAGTAGTCGTTATAGGCGCCCAGTGGGGCGATGAAGGTAAAGGAAAGATAGTCGATTACCTTGCAAATGAGGCGCAGATTATCGTGCGCTATGCGGGTGGGGCAAACGCGGGGCATACCATCGTCATTGGCAATGAGGAATACGCCCTGCATCTCGTTCCATCCGGCATCCTTTACCCGGATAAGATGGTGATTCTGGGCGCGGGTATGGTTATAGATCCGTCCGCCCTGTTCGGTGAATTGCAAATGCTTGAAGACAGGGGCGTCGATACGGCCGGGCGGGTGTTCATCTCTGACCGCGCTCACATCGTACTTCCGCGTTACATACGGATTGACAAGGAGCGAGACGCGGCGCGGAAAAAGCCTATCGGTACGACAGGACGCGGCATTGGCGTTACCTATTCAATAAAAAGCGATAGAGACGGCGTTCGGCTCGCGGATTTATCTTGGAGAGAGAAAATGGACGATATGGACGCGGGCGACCGCGCGTATCTTGGGCCGTTTATGGACCGCCTGCAAAGGATGTCGATTGATTTGTCCGCGTACCTTTTTCACCACAAAAATGCACAAATCCTATTCGAGGGCGCTCAAGGAACGCTTCTTGATCTCGACCTCGGCACCTATCCCTACGTGTCAAGCGGGATGTCCTGCGCGGGTGGCGCAGCTATCGGCGGATGCGTTGGGCCCCGAGCCTTGGATAAGGTTCTCGGCGTATTCAAAGCCTATTCCACCCGCGTGGGAAATGGTCCCTTCCCCAGTGAATTTGACGCAAATTCTGAGGATGAACTGTGTCGTTTCGTGCGGAACACAGGACGGGAATTCGGTGTAACGACCGGCCGCCCTCGAAGGTGCGGTTACCTTGACCTAGTATCCTTGCGTTACGCCTGCTTGACCAATTCCATAGACTCGCTGGTGATGACACACCTCGATGTTTATGATACGCTTGACGAAATCAAAGCCTGTGTCGCCTACAAAATCAATGGTAATGTTGTGGAGACTTTTCCCGCGTCCATTGATGCACTCAATAACGCGAAAGCGGTTCTTCGTTCCTTCCGAGGATGGAAAAAAAACTTGTCGAGCGCACTCACCTACGAGGAGTTTCCGGTGGAGGCAATGGAATACATTGAGTTCATCGAACGATTTTGTGAAACACCAGTTGATATTGTGTCCGTGGGTTATGACCGCCGGGCGACAATTATCAGAAAAAGTCCGTGGAGGCTTAAATAACTATTCTAAAGATTTCCTGTCCATCCCTGAACAGCGTTAGTCGCTGTTTCAATTTTCGTACCGCTTTTCAAAAGCCTGTGGGAACTTGAGAGGGAAGGATATGGCTTATTGAGGAAGCCCTTGTAATGCTCTATAACAATTTGTTCCCTGTTTTATCCTTTACAACTCTTCATTTATGGTTTATCATATCATCGAGCCGCCTCCATATTTAGAGCGAGGTGTTTCATAAGGAACGATATGGCGTTTTTTAAGAAAGATAGTGACGAAATAGACCCAAAGGCGTTGCAGTCTTTGGAATCCGAACAAAAAGAGATGATACGCGGCATCGTGGAGTTGTCCGGCACCACAGTGAAAGAAGTGATGGTTCCACGCATTGATACCGTGTTTCTGCATGCGGACGCGGGCAAGAAGGAGATTCTCGCCGCAATTTCTGAAAGTGGACATTCCCGTTTTCCGGTCTATGAGGAAACCATAGACAACGTTACCGGCATCCTTTACGCAAAGGATGTTCTCACTTGTTTGGTGCGAGACGAGGAATTTAACGTGAAAAGACTGCTTCGTCCGCCGTTTTTTGTGCCTGAATCCAAACACATCGACAATCTTTTGCGGGAATTGCGGCGTAAAAAGGTACATATCGCCGTAGTGGTTGACGAATACGGCGGCGTTTCTGGTATCGTGTGTATGGAAGACATCATCGAGGAAATAGTCGGTGACATTCAGGACGAATTTGACCATGAAACCGAAGACATCGTTAAGCTAGACGAATATACCTTTCTTTGCGACGCCCGTATCAACCTCGAAGACCTTGCTGAAGAGATCGGCGTTGTGTTTCCCGTTGACGACTTCGACACACTCGGTGGTTTCGTCTTTGACCTTTTCGGTAAGATTCCTGTGCAGTATGAAAAAGCAGCGTTCAACGGCGTAGATTTCATCATCCAAGAAATGGAAGGACATAAAATACAAAAAGTTAAAATCATCGCGGAAAAGAAAAATTCACACACGCATTGAGAGGGGAAATGATATTAGATGACATAGCGGTAAGCGTCCGAAAACGGATCGCGTCCGCACGGGAAAAAGTCCCATTTGAACGGATTCGGGTGCAGGCGGAAAAAATCCAAAGGAAGAGGGAAAAATTCGAGAAAGCCCTTGCCGAGCCGGGGCTTTCCTTCATCTGCGAAGTCAAGAAAGCATCTCCCTCAAAGGGCGTGATAGCCGAAGACTTCCCTTATTTGCGGATAGCGCAGATTTACGAGGAGGCGGGCGCACACGCAATTTCCGTGCTTACAGAGCCGGAGTTCTTCATGGGGAGCGATGGACACTTACGGGAAATTGCGGCGCAAGCGGCTGTTCCTCTCTTGAGAAAAGACTTTGTGGTTGATGAATACCAGATTTACGAAGCAAAGGTACTCGGCGCGTCTGCGGTTCTGATTATTGCCGCCCTTATGGAAAAGATGGAAAAGAAAACCTTCCCTGCCTTTATTGAAACGGCGCACTGCATCGGGCTTGCCGCTCTCGTTGAGGCTCATACCGAAGACGAGGTAAAACGAGCTGTTCAGGCCGGAGCGCACATCATCGGTGTGAACAACCGCGATTTGAGGACGTTTCAGGTGGATATTTCCACGACGGAACGGCTGTCTAAACATATACCGGACGGCGTTATCATGGTTGCGGAAAGCGGTATACGGACGGCGGATGACATTGCGGTACTGGGGAAAAGGGTAGACGCGGTTCTTATCGGTGAATCCTTTATGCGCGCCCCGGATAAGCGGGCTTTCCTGAAAGAGCTACGGTCAATGTTTTTACGTTAAAATTGGGGGGCAATGGCAATGAGAAGCGCCTTTTTAGAAAGCGATGTAACAATTCTTTTGAAAGATATAAGCGGAAACATAGCGGCGCTCGACGCGATGGAGCGTGAACGACTCATACAGAGTGGAGGGCATTATTCGGAGACGCTTCCGGTCGAGTATGAGCCGAGCGCCGAATACCTGCGCCTCTACCGTATGGCGTTGGAGCGGTTTTCCGTGAATACAGCGCGGGCTGTTGCGGTTGTGGCAGCGAAAGTTTACGCCCTCCATGGGCGCGGAGCCGTGCTGGTTTCGCTTGCCCGTGCAGGCACGCCAGTTGGCGTCCTGCTCAAACGCTATGCCGCGGTCAAATATGGGGTGAATTGGCCGCATTACACGATATCAATCGTCAAGGACAAAGGCATTGACCGCAATGCGATGCAGTATATCCTTGAACGGCACACGCCAGCGGACATTCAGTTTGTAGACGGCTGGACAGGCAAGGGCGCTATAGCCCGTGAACTAGCAGAGTCCGTGCGATCGTATGACGGCGTATGTCCGGACCTTGCCGTGCTTTCGGACCCGCCCTGTATCGCTGGCATCCGCGGAACAACCGAGGATTTCCTGATACCGAGTTCTTGTCTGAACGCCGTCGTCTCCGGCTTGCTCAGTCGTACCGTATTGAACGCCAGACTCATTGGCAAAAACGACTTCCATGGAGCGGTTTTTTACGAGAATCTTGCTCCTTTCGACCGTACGTACGAATTTATCAACCGTGTCTCCGAAAACTTCCCGTTTAACGCCGAGGTGGAAACCGAGCCTGACATTTCCACAAACGGAGCGATGGACGAAGTTCAACAGATAAAAGAGGATTTTGCTGTTTCCGATGTCAATCTCATCAAGCCGAGTATCGGAGAGGCGACCCGTGTTCTCCTCAGGCGATTGCCCTGGAAGCTTTTGATCTACCGTTCTGACGATACCTTCAATCTTGGGCATCTCTATCAACTCGCGGAGGAGCGAGGCGTAGAAATTTCAGTCTATCCCCTTAAAAATTACCGCGCCTGCGGCGTTATAAAAAAGATATGATACTGCTTGCCTGCGACCTTGATAACACGCTGATACGTAGTCATCCCCAAGTCGGTGATGTTCCTGTTGAATATTATGGCGGAAAGGTTATTACCTCTATGTCGGCACGGGCGCTTGAGTTAATTGCAAATTTGGACGACCGCGTCGTTTTGGTTCCCGCTACGTCCCGTTCCATAGAGCAGTACCGACGTGTCAATATTTCCCATGAGAGAGCGCCTCTTTATGCGGTCGTGAGCGGCGGGGGCGTAATCTTGCGTGATAACAAGATTGACGAGGAATGGGATGTTTACCGCAAAAGCGTCATTGACGCTGTGCAGGGTGAATTTGAGCGGCTCTTCCGTGTTTTGCAAGATGATGTTCGCGTTGAGAAGGTCAAAATCATAGACGACTCCTTTATTTTCGCTAAGAGTGCATCTGCACAGGGCGTAATAGACGATTTAGAGTACGGCGAGGCGTTCAGCGTATTGCGTCATAATGAAAAGATTTATGTTTTGCCGCAGGGCATAGACAAGGGTACCGCGATCACGGAGGTGGCGAGTCGGCTCGATGCGGATTGTATCATAGCGGCAGGCGACAGCGACCTTGACGTTCCTCTCTTGAATGAGGCGGATTATGCGCTTGCGCCTTCACGGGAGCTTGCGGCAAAGATAGCGGCGAAGTCCGCTGAAAGAACCAAAAGCCCTTGTGTTCTCATAAAGCCTGAAACCGCTGATTTCTCTGCCTTTATTATGAAATTTGCCGCAGACAAAGCGGCATACGATGTGACGCTTGGTAACGCTTTGTTCAGATGCAACGTAACGGGCGCGGCATAAAAAAAGCGGGCTTCAAGCCCGCTTTTCCCTTTTACAGCTAAAATGAAAAGCAAAACTTCACATACGGGAAAAATAAGACATTGACAAAAAATCAATCATAGCTCATACTAAAAAAATGGAAATTCATACAAAGATTGAAAATACGCCTGTTTTATGTTTTGATACAGGACTGAAAGAAAGAGCTTTCGCGCAAGCCGGGCTTTCCAGGCTGATTACACAGGAAGGTATTATTGTTAGAAGTAACGGAACGATTGAAAAATGGAGAATAGAAGGTACTGCGGAAAGAGACGGAAATATGGTCGTATGGGGCAAGAATTTTATCGGGCAGACTCTGGACGTTATCCTTGACGGCGAGGCGAATGAAGCCTTTAGTGCAGTACGCTTTTGGCTGAAAGCGCAAATTCGGTTAAAACAGACCGTTTCGGAAGTAAAGAACGCTGTGAGCATCGCTCCGTGCGGAGTTATCTGTTCAAACGAGGCGCTCCTCTTCCTACCGGAACAGCTTGTTGTCCGATACGTTGAAGCGAAGGGAGAAACCGTTAAAAAAATTATGCGCTACGTTCATCCTGATTTGACAGGAGAAAAGGCGGTTGTCTGGTCCCTTGCCTGTATGCTCTACCATATTTTTTGTGAAAATGACGCTTTTCTTGCCACTGATGCGGATATACTTCGCCAAGATATGCGCGAGGGTGTCTTTTTCCCAGCCCGCTTCGCCCGACCGGGTATAGATGGACGAATCGATTCGCTCTTACAGAGAACATTTTCCCATTCTATGCAAAATTTTCCGACTCTCGAAGATTTTTCTTTCTTAAATGTAAAAGATGACGTTGCTGAAAATAGAGATTCACTCGCTTTCTTACCTGTTGATGAATTTATTTATGTTCTTTCCTATGAGGAAACGAAAAAACTAATCTTGGAATCGACTAGATTCAGCAAGAAACAGAAACGTTTGACGATAATATGGCGGTTTTTCAAGAAAAATAGAGCAATTATATTCGGATCTGTTGCGGCTGTTGTCGTTGCCGCTGTTATTGTTATCAGCGTGATTCAGGATCGCGCTAATCTACCAAATACTAAGGGAATGACGCCTCTGGATGTGGTGGAAACTTATTATACCGCAATGAGCAATCTCGACCATCTCGTCATGACAGGCTGTGTATTAAAAAAGGCGGGTAAAGACGATATCGATATGACCAGCGAACTATTCGTGTTGAGCAAAATTCGTCAGGCTTATGAAATGGGTAAACCGCCTTCAATCATCTCCGCGGAAACGTGGTTACAGAGCGGTGCACAACCTACAACAGCGGTTGTTTTCGGGACATCGCATCTCGAAATTCAACCCTTAGATACAGACGTCGCGGATGGAGAAGTCTCTTTCAAAGCTGAATACAAACTGTGGGCGCCCGCTTTCAACCCTTCTCCCAATGACGAAGCCATCGAATCGCCTCGCGTTCCCGGAGAACAGCCCCGCGTCGATGAGATAAGGCTTGTCCTCCATAAAAGAGCATGGCGTATCGCCGAAATAAAACGGAGTCTGGGTAAATGAGTCACCGCATTACTAAAATAAACCGTATAGTAGTACCATTTGCGCTATTCGGTGACTTTTTTGACGTGAAAAACAAGGAATAAAATGCGGAAATTCACCGTTTCGGAACTGACGAATCTCATAAAAATCAATCTTGAGGAGATGTTTCCTGAAATCACAGTTCAAGGAGAAATGTCGAATTGCCGTCCTTCGAGTACCGGGCACCTCTATTTCACACTGAAAGATGGCGGCGCTTGCATTTCAGCAGTGATGTTTCGGAATCGTTATCGGAATCTTTCCTTTGAGCCGAAGGACGGTATGTTGCTCCGCGTGATCGGCGCTCTTTCCGTTTACCATCAGCGGGGAACCTATCAAGTCGTATGTGAGGAGATGGAGCAGTGCGGTGCGGGTGACATTCTCGCCTTGTTGGAACAGCGGAAGCGGGCGCTTGCGGATGAAGGGCTTTTTGACGATGCGCGGAAACAACGCCTCCCGCGATTTCCTGAGACAGTTGGAATAGTGAGTTCCCCGACTGGCGCGGCATTACGAGACATTCTCAATATACTAAATCGCCGTGCTGCAAGTGTCAATATCATTATTCTCCCCTGCCCAGTGCAGGGGAATGAAGCCGCTGCAATCATTGCAAGGCGCATCGAACAGGCGAATTTCTGGAATTTAGCGGACGTACTTATCGTAGGACGAGGCGGCGGTTCTCTCGAAGACCTGCTTCCATTTTCTGAAGAAGTCGTCGTAAGGGCGATTGTGGGTTCGCGTATACCGATAGTGAGCGCGGTGGGACATGAAATTGATTGGGCGCTTTCCGATTATGCGGCGGACCTCCGTGCTCCGACCCCTTCCGCCGCGGCGGAACTGGTCAGTACGAACTGCGGCGCCGCATTGTCGGTGGTCCGTGGATTTATCGACGGTATGTATCAATCTATAGAGGCGAAACTCGACAAAATTAGGTTGCTCGCCAAGCCTTTCGGTGCAGAAGATATGGAATACCGTTTCCGCGCTATACTAGAGCCGCGTCTGGCGCGTTTTGACGATGCGAAAGATAGTCTGATTATCTCCCTGCAAAACCGTGTCGCGGACATACGTCGAAAACTAGAACTAGAACGACGGACACTCGAAGCCATCGATCCAAACGCAGTTCTACGGCGCGGTTTCTCCATCGTCATAGACGCAAATACAGGAAAACTCGTCAAAAGTGCGTCCCACATCCAAAAAGGCGACCGCTTCAACATCAGATTTATGGATGGACAGGTCAAAGTGATTGCGGAATGAGAGAAAATTTATCAGCGGAAAAAAGAATATTTACAAAAGCTTATTTTTCCATTATACTAATTGCAAGCTATTTTAAAGTAAAAGGAGATTTTATATGCGGTTAATAACAAGGTCTGATTTTGACGGGTTGGCCTGCGGCGCATTGCTTGAATCGCTGGGACTGGTCGACGAGTGGCAGTTTGTGCATCCGAAAGATATACAGGATGGTAAAATCACAGCAACGGATAATGATATTGTGGTAAATGTTCCGTACATCAAAGGTTGCAAACTGTGGTTTGACCATCATTCAAGTGAAACTGAACGGCTTGGAAAGAACATTTATTTTGAGGGCGTCTCAAGACCTGCGCCAAGTTGTGCACGGGTCATCTATGAATATTATGGCGGTGACGAAAAATTCAAACAGTTTTCTGAAATGATTCATAATGTTGACAAGACCGATTCGGCGGAACTCTCCATAGATGAAATTATGAACCCTAAAGGATGGATATTGCTTGGTTTTATTGTGGACCCGCGGACGGGCCTCGGCAGGATTCATAACTTCACTATAAGTAACTTTGAATTAATGAAAAAGCTGGCGCATGGGGAACTTACTAAGCCTATCGAGGAAATTCTAGCTCTGCCTGATGTAAAAGAAAGAGTCGAGGTGTATTTCGAACAGCAGAGTCTCTTCATCGAGTCTGTGAGAAAACACGCCAAAGTTCAAGGCAAGGTCATAGTGGTCGATTGGTGCGGGGTTGAAAATATACCGGCAGGCAACCGATTTCTTCTCTATACTCTGTTCCCGGAACAGAATATCTCCGTGTGGGTGGTCGATGGCAAGCAGTTGCAAAACAGCGTTATTACTATGGGGTACAGCATCGTCAATAAGACCGCTACTGTTGATGTGGGTAGTCTGATGCTAAAGTATGGCGGCGGGGGGCATAAACAGGTTGGGACCTGTCAGGTGCCGTATGCTGATAGGGAACGTACCATAGCGGAAATTATAGCAGAGTCGAACAAGCAGGGGGATAGGCCGACTAAGGAATAATTATTCAATTTTTAGTCAAAACTATTGACTTTTAAAAAATATGGGGTAAATTTATATATATGAATATGGATTTAAAGAGTATGTTAACGAGGGAGACTGTTTGTCTCCATTTGAAAGGAACCACTAAAGAAGAAATTATCAATGAATTAATTGATATGCTTGTGGCGGCGCATAAGGTAACAGACCGAGAATCCGCCCTTGCTGCGGTGATGGAACGGGAAAACAAGATGTCAACCGGCATGAAGCACGGCATTGCCATACCTCATGGGAAGAGTCAAACCTTGTCGGACTTGGTGGCGTGTATGGGCGTGTCGGACGCGCTCGTTGAATTCGATGCGTTGGACAAACAGCCATGCCGTATCTTCATTATGACGCTTTCGCCGGTTGAAAAAACTGGTCCTCACCTACAATTCCTCGCGGAAGTGAGCCTCCTTTTCAAAAGCGAAGAAAAGCGTGGACAAATTCTCCACGCCCAAACGCCGGAAGATATTCTCCGTATCTTGTCGGAGTAGTTTATTCGTGAATGGTGAATGGTTATCGTTATGAGAAAATTTTCGTAAACTTTCGGTCAACGACTGCTATTCACTATTCTTTCCTTCCCCTCTCCCCAAGAAACCAAAGAGACTCCCTATAACGCCACCTGCGATGTGGGCGAATTGTGAAACGTTGTCGTCTTGGAAAGCTTCAAGTACCTGTTGTCCTAAGTAGAGGAATAGTACGAGAATGAAAGTGAGCGGTATTTCCCCTTTCTTGAAATTGGTAAATGAAGACAGAAGTATCATCATGAACACGATGCCTGATGCGCCGCACAGTCCTGTCGAGAATAAGATAACGTTTAACAGTCCTGTCGCAAGGGAGGTGATGATCATCATCAGAATCATGTCTTTTGAGCCGTAGTGCATCTCCAGCATAGGTCCTACCAGCAAAATTATTGAGAAATTGCTGACTAGATGTACCCAATCCGCGTGTCCTACCACATGGGTAAAGATATTGACGATGTTTCGGATTCCAAAATGGAAATCGCCATGCCCCGGAACGCTAAACCATGTATTAATGATGCCTGGAAACAGGAATTGGTTCAACGCCACCACCGCGGCGCTTATGAAGGTAAAGGTCAAGATTACCGGTGAATTGTATTTTAGTCTCATAGTTCCTCCTCTGTATTAAACGACAAAGCCAAGAGACTTTTCATTTGGCTTTGTCAAGATTTCTTCCTTGCAGAACAAAGTTATCCTTTCAAAGGAAGGTGTTCTGCCGTAAAGCACGTAATCAGTGATGGACTTACGGGCGACATTTTCGATTTGCCCACCTGAAAAGTCGAATTGTGTCGCGAGCGCCTTTGCGTTATCGTCTGAAAGCTCCGGCACCATACTTTGCCATATCGCTTGGCGCACTGAAAGACAGGGCTTCTCAAAATTTATTTTGTATAAGAAACGGCGCTCGAACGCCTTATCCATATTTTTGAAGAGGTTCGTAGTTGCTATGAGTATGCCGGAGAACTTTTCCATTTCTTCAAGGATAATATTTTGCAGACTGTTCATCATTTGGTCTGTTGAATGGCTCTGGGCAACAAGCTCGAAACGCCGCGATATGACGGCGTCCGCTTCGTTGAAGAGCAGTATAGGCGTGTGTTTCCGCTTCTTTACCGCGGCGCGGTAATTATCAAAAATTGATTTGAGATTCTTTTCGCTCTCTCCCACCCACTTGCTCTGAATGTCGGTAATGTTCACCGGCAAAAGGTCGCGCTCGGTCTCGCGGGCCAACTGGTAGACAGTTTCCGTCTTGCCGGTTCCATGCGTACCTGAGAACAGGCATGTGAATCCGCTCCTCAAGCCTTTTTCGATAAGCCGCTTCTGTACATCATTGAAGTTGTTCCGGCTCAAGATAGACATAAGCTCCTGTATGCGCTTGGATTCGGTTTCATTATAGAACATCTGTTTCGGAGTGATGTTTGTCGACAGTATGAGAGAGTCTTTCCATTCGAACTTCTTCGGCTTGAGATTCAGCTCCGCAAACAGGCTTTCCCGTATTTCCGGAGTCAAAGCAAAATACTCCCTGTCCTCGAAGAAGTCCTCTTCATATTCCTTGTTGTCTATTTTTTCAATGATGCCTCGCTTTAAGAGTTCGTGATCACCGCTGATCAAGGCTCTGGTGATGTTTCTGAATATAGCGTTGTTGAATATTCCACCTATATCGCTTACGCCGATGTTTTCGTCGTCGCAACTTACGATTCGCTGACAGAAACGGAGGAGTAAGACGGAGTCGTCCTGTGCAAGCTGAAGCGCTTTGAACTTTTGGGTAAAGGCGAGTTGCGTATTATTGTCGATAAGGGCGTTTAACTCTTCGACAAACACCTCATAGGACATCTCGCTATTACCATGCCTATCGAATAGATTATTCAACACATCGAAGAACTCGTCGATAGACATGTTGTCGTAGGTTTTCACAAAGCACGGTTTGTTGAAGCGCAAAGCCTCTATCACTTCGCCCGGAACACGGTAAGTGACCGGCTCGCCTTCAGATGGTCTACGGCAAAAGAGAAGTTTCTTTTTTTCGAGTTCGTCGAATTCATTCATAAATGGAAGCATTTCGAGACTGCTCGAGTTGAGGGACATGGCAATTTCCCGCAGACATATGGACGGATCCTCGAATCTCATGAGAAACTGGGCATAGATAACGGATTGTAAGGCAGAGAGATGAAATCGTTCCGCTATTGCCTTGATATGGGGTTTTACTTTTTCAAAAAAAGTATCGTTAAAAGGATATTCAGTTTTCGAAGCGCTTTCCGCGAGTTTCTGTATGTGGTTCAAGATGGTGATCTTTTTGTGGGCGGCGAATTTCCGCATAAAATTGGGGACTTCCGCGAGTTTGTTCAACGTAAAGTCAAATTTCTTGAGAGAACGAAGGTTTTTGATGGACTCCGGCAGTTTTACGAGCTTGTTGCGGCTGACATCCAGAGTCTCAAGCATGACAAGTCTGCCTATGCTTTCAGGTAGTTCCGTAAGGTCGTTGTTATTGACTTTGAGCTTCTTGAGAAACGGGAGCGTGGTAATGGCTTCCGACAGTTTTTTGAGTCGATTACTGCTTGCATCCAAAATCTCTATCGACGAGAAAGCCGCGATAAAAGAAGGGATTTCTTCGAGCTTATTCATGCTTATATTGAGAGACTGCACCATTTCTGGGTCCACGTTTTCAAACAGGTCTTCCGGCAAATGGTCCAAACCTAAATCGGAAAGGTCAAAAACTGTTTCCCGGTTTTCAGAGAAGTATTTTATCCGTCTGCGGACTTCTTTCAGTCCGGTGTTTTCGATCGCAAAATTATTCATGTCTATTCCTCAAATGAGGCGGAATTTTCATTTAGTTTTTCAATGTAATCGCTCTGACTGGACATCCGAGCATCCATAATTGTAGTTTATTATACTCGTGAGAAAATGTCAAGGATTAGTCAATGGACGGGAAAGCGAGTACAGTAGTCAGCGAAAATTTTACCCCTGTTTTTACAAAAAACGCTTGACAATTCTTGTTTTTTGGGTAAATATGTTTCTATGCAACAGAAACAAGGGGACATTTTTCATCTCTGGATACCGCACGCCGCGGTAAAGGGACGCCTGCTGTACGCATCGTGCCCCCCCCCCCCCCGCTATACCTTTTATTGCGTATAGCAGGCGTCCGCTTTGGCGGACGTTTCGCAGCCCTCAACCGCGTGGGGCGCCTTTTTGGAACAAGCCCTGCGGTCTTTGGAATTGGATTTCCCGCCCGCGACCCGGAGCCGCTAACCTGTCGGATAAGACCCTTAACCTGTCGGATAAGACCCTTAACCTATCGGATAAGACCGCTAACCTGTCGGATAAGACCGCTAACCTATCGGATAAGACCGCTAACCTGTCGGATAAGACCGCTAACCTGTCGGATAAGACCGCTAACCTGTCGGATAAGACCGCTAACCTATCGGATAAGACCCTTAACCTGTCGGATAAGACCGCTAACCTGTCGGTTCGGATGTTTCAATACATTCTTTACTCGGACTTATCATGGATGCTTCGCGTCCATGTTTAACTTATTAACCGCCGCTAAAAGCACGCTTTTAGCGGATTAGAAAGGAGTTTCTATGAGTAACATTCCCACAAAAGAGGTGGAATTTGTCGAGTGGAGCGGCAATCTTATTGACGTGTCCAAAAATCACAAGGTCGAGTGGGCATTGCCCGATGACAAGCTGTCTGCGCTTGAATCTCTGTACATCGAGGTCAAGGCTCTGCATGAGAAATGCCAGACAGCGGCCTCTACCAAGCTGGACATGCAGTCCAAGAACGAAAAAAAGGACCTGCTCAGGAAAAATGAAGCGGAATTCGTGCGGTTCCACCTTCAGAACAACGACAAGGTGTCTGACACCGGGCGGAAGGAGTTACGCATCCCGATACATGACAGGACTCCGACTCCCCACCCGGCGCCTGATACGGTCCCGGAGGTCGAGGTTGAAACGCCGCACTCCCGGACGCTGCGGATCAAGTTCCGTCATGAAAACGCGGCGAGATGGGGCAAGCCTGAGTTTGTCCATGGGCTTGAATGTCTGTGGGTCATAGCGGACGTGCGGCCTGAGAGGATAGGGGACCTGCTCCATTCCGCGTTTGCGACGCGCAGTCCGCTGGAACTGACGTTTGACGAGGACGAGCGGGGCAAGCGGGTGTACTTCGCGGTGCGCTGGGAGTCCGGCACGGTGAAGAAGGGTCCGTGGAGCGATTTTTTCAATGCGGTGATTCCGTAGGGAAGCGGGTGCGCGGTCAAAGACGGCGCGCATGAATGTGGTTACAGCCGCATTGCGGTTGCTATAGTGGAAACAGCCCTCACGGGGCGCAGGGTTCCTTGGCGGGCTTCCTGTGCGTACCGGAGGGCAGGTTCCGCAAAATTTTTTATATTGAGAGGGAATAGTATGCGTAAAAAAGCATCTTTTTTCAAGGGAATGAGGCTTGCGAGCCTTGTATGGGTCATGGCGCTGACAGGCGTTCTTTTCGGCGCCTGCGATTCGGGCGGCGGGGATGAAGACGCCACGTACACCGTGAGTTTCAGCATTGGAGAAGGGAGCGGCGCCGCGCCGACGAGTCAGAATATTAAAGCCGGGGTGAGCGTTACCCTACCCGGACAAGGCGCTATGACAGCGCCCGACGGGAAGACGTTTGCGGGGTGGAAAACTGGCAACTCAACCTATGATGCAGGGGCAAGCGTTGCGATCAACGCGGACACGGTGTTTACCGCGCAATGGGGAAACAAGACCTACGTGCTTTTTAGGAATACGGAAAAGTTTGCGGTGAGTATCTACAAAGAATCTACCTATCTTACGGAAATTGCGCTTGTACCGGCGGAAGGAACGGAACAGGTTGAGTTCGATGCCGCGCCTTCGGAGATCACATTTTATCCGCGTTTTCAGTTCACGGTTGATGGGCTGCCGGTCTTTACCCAGGATATGCCCGTTGGCGACCAATTCCCCAAGCCGGTCATGCGGGGCCGCAAAAATGTCGGGGCCCACTCCGGCGGGGCCGTCCAGGGCAATCTGGTTGACTGAATCCCCCAACTCAACGTTCACGAACTTAATCGTTATGTTGGGGTGCTGTTCGGTGTAGGCTGTTCCGGCCTGCCTGATAAACTCGTCGGGGCCGTTGGTGGACTCCCAGACGACAATCTCGACCTTCCCGGACCCTCCCGCCCCTGCTTCTTTCTTTGTACAGGAACCCAGTACCGTGACGGCAAACGCCGCGGACAGCAGGATTACTCCCGCTGTAAAATAACGCTTTGTTTTCATTTCTTTTCTCCTTTATCTTTCTTTAATAATATTGATGGTATACGCCAAGGCGTTGTCCATATTTGCCGCAACAGCGAACATCGTACCATGCCGTGCGCCGCTCCCCCGCGAGAGGGCCTGTCCCCACGGACGATGGGCCCTCTCACCTATGCAGTGGAGACCTACTTCACCGTGTAGGACAGGGCTTGGGACATGTCTATGGTGATTGAAGCGCTGTCCACAGTTCCTCCTAAAGTAATGGCGGTGGAGGGGATAATGTCCCCCACGCGAATATCACTGCCGTTACTCCACCCCTGGGAGAAAGCGGCGAATATCCGCAGGACGTTTCCGCTCACAGCGCTCCCGATGTTGGCAAGGGGTATGGAGAATTTGACAACTGCCGCGCCCGAAGGCGTACCGGGAGTATAGAGCCAATTTGCCGATTCATCTCCCCCCGTCCATGAAGTAACGTTGCTGGCGACACCGGTAGTACCGCTGACGGATGAATTCATCCTTTGCATGACATAGCCTTCGAGCGAAGTACCAGTTTCAAGCGTCTGATTTTGTGCTACCTTGGTACCAGTATTTGCATTTCCATTGTTTGAACTGGTATTGTCTATCATGACGATGAGTCGGTCATAGGTATACCCACCGGGCGAATTACCGTCAAAATACAGCGCGACGTATAAGTTGTCCGCATCGTTTGCCGCATAGAGCGTCACAATATCGTAATTTGTATTAGGAGACAACGAGGTTGCAGACCATGCCGCTTTGTTCGGATCGTTGAAATCCGCGTCCAGAGTTCCGCTCGCCATGTCTACTGTGGCATAGTCCGGTGCAGGATGCGTACCGGTAGTCGCGTAAACTGCCGCGCTTACCGGTCCTTCGCCGTGGTTGCCGAAAACGGCGCATATCTTGTAATAATGGGTCTCCCCGCTCCCTAATCCGGCATGGTCGTACCCGGTATTCCCGGAACCAAGATCGCTGACAAGTTGAGTATAATCGTTTTCAGTGGGTTCGCTTTCCACCGGTCCCGTATGGTAAATCTTGTATGCCGTCGCATCGGCAACAGTATTCCAGTCCAGGGAAATTGAGTCGGTATTAACCGTATTCACCCGGAAGCCTGCCGGAGCCGTCAGAGCTTTGGTTGATTCGGTCAGCGTACCAGGGTCGCCCCAGCCGTGTTCGTTATGGGCTTTAACCTGATAGTAATAAGTGGTTCCCGGCGTGAGATCCGTATCGGCATAAGTGGTTTCAGTAATATTGTCGGCAACCGGCGTATCCCAGGGTCCCTCCGCCGAACTTGCCCGGTAAAGGGCGTACTTGTCCGCGCTGTAAGAGGCGTTCCAGGCAAGAGTGACGGAATCAATCGTTGTTGAGGTTGCGTGAAAATTGGCGGGCACCAGAGGTGGCGTTATCCCGGCGGTGCTTGAGAGTCCGCCAAGCACAGAAAGCGCGGGTAGAGCCTTGCCGTTAAAGTCGAAGAGGGTCTGGTTGTCCCAGTTGCTCCGCAGTCCCGTGGCGGGTATCCAGTCCGCGCCCCACCAGAAGACTCCGCCGCCCCCTGCGCTGGCCGTAGCGTCCATGACCGCCCGCAGAACCTTTGCCTGGTTTTCGGGTGATGCGGGGAGGTATTTGGTGCTGCTGCCTTCCCGGGTTTCAAAGCTAATCCCCGAAGCGGTGATATAGCCTTTGCTGTCGGTCATCTGTGAGGCGCTCTGATTCTCCTGGGTTATATGAAAGAGGTTCGAAAGTTCGTCACCGTCGTATTCTTTGGTCCAGGCCCAGCTATGCTCGGCAACCACCGCTTCCTTGCCGTACCGGGAAACAATATTGCGAATGTTGTCATCCAGCTCGTCGAGTGATTTATGGCTCGTATAGTAGGGATACCAGGAAAGGCCGATCACGTCAAAATCAAGCTCCTTAACCGTAGCCGCCGCGCCGTTATGCGCGGCAAAGCGATCGAACCAGTTATTGTATTTACTCACATCGCCGCCTGAGTCAAGGTGCAGCATGATCTTCGCGCCGGGCGCGGCCAGCCGGGCGGCGCTTATGCCGCTTTCCAGAGCGCTTGCCAGCTTGTCGTTATCATTGCCGATGACATCGCCGGTGCTGTCCTGCCGGTCTTTCAACATTCCGGGGGTTATCTCGTTGCCAATCTGAACCATGTCAGGTTCCGCTCCCGCGGACTTGAGTTCAAGGATAGTGTCAAAGGTGTAGTCGTAAACCGCCTGCACCAGTTGGTCGGTGGTATATCCATTCCATGCCGCGGGGATCTGCTGTCTGCCGGGGTCGGCCCAGTTATCGCTGTAGTGGAAATTCAAAAGGAATTTCATACCAGCCGCCTTGGCCCGCCGGGCAATGGCCTTCGTTTTTACCAGATCGTTGTCCCCGTCTCCCGCGTAGGGACCGGGGTTATAGGCCAGTTGGTGGTTGTGCCAGAGCCGCAGGCGCACGTAGTTCACGCCGTGGTTTTTAAGGATGGTGATAATATCCCCCGGCGTACCGTCATCATCATAATAAACGCCGCCGGCCTGTTCGATGATGTAACAGTTGGAGATGTCCACCCCCCGGATAAAGTCGTTCGAAATGGGCGCGTTAAGCGAAGGAACATCGGGCGGCTCATAATCGGCCAGTACCGGAGGCCGTGTCGCGCCGCCCAGCCCCTCGGTAGTGCCTTCGTTCCCTGTGGGATATGCGGGTAGCGGAACCTCGCAGGAGAGCGCCGCTATCGCAGTCATCGCTATCAGCATAAAAATCTTACTTTTCATCCTTTTATTGTTCATGTTATTCCTCCAAACCTTTAAAATACTGTGTGGGATAGGGCATTATCCATATTGATGGTGAGGGTTTGAGCCTCGCCCTGAACTCCCGGCGTTGCCGCCACCGGAATGACATCCCGCACCATAATCTCGCCGCCGTCCCATCCTTCGGAGAATGCCGCGAATACCCGGAGTTCCGTTCCCACGGTAGGACTTCCGATACTGGTAAAGGGAACTTTTATCTTGAGTACATTGACGGACGGCGACCAAAGGTAGGTGCTGCCGTCCTTTGTCCATGCGTTCCCGGCGTTGGTTGAGGACCCGGAAGGCAGGGTCCAGGAAGTGGTTTTTAAAACCTTGGCGATAAAGCCCTCGATGGTGGCCGCCGGGTCAAAGTCGGTTGTACTTGCCGGGTTGATGCTGATGGTAGAAGAACCGGTTGACACCGCGGTATTATCTATCATGACGGTGATGCGGCAGTTATCCCAACCGCTGGGCGGAGCGGTTCCAAAGTCCAGGGCAATGTACAGGTTGTCCGCGTCATTGGTAACGTAAAGTCCCTTGATATCATAGTTACCGGTACCGCCGGGGGTAAGGGAATCCGTTGACGATGCCGCCAGAGGGGGTTTGAAGCCGTCGTCAAGCGCGCCGCCTGCCATGTCTATGACCGAATATTTAGAAATCTCCGAGCCTGTCGCGGTCACGCTTACGGCGCGGGTCTTGGAACCTTCTCCGCCTTTGTTCACCCCGGCAACCTTGTACCAGTAAGTCTCTCCCGCCATTACCGACCAGTCCGCGCCGCTTCCGCCCACAAAGTTCTGGGGCCGGTTTTCATCGTCAGCAAGCGCCGCATAGGAGCCGTCTTCGGCATCGGAGCGGTATATGCGGTAGCTTTCGGCGGTAAAATGGGTTCCCCACCGGAGTTTGACGCCGTTGGAACCAGCTTCGGAAACCACAAGGTAGGTTGGCGCCGATGGCGGGATAATGTCCTCCGGGTTGGGAGCGGTGTAGGCCGGACCTTCACCAAGAATAAAGGCGAGCCCCGTGTCAAAATCGTAAACTCCGTTCCTGCTGTCAGGATGAGTACCGCCGGGCACAATGTCCGTGCAGTGGAGGCTGCCGTCGCTGTCCCAGTAGTTCGAGAGAATGCCCAGCGCCCTGATGGTATCACCTTTGGCAAGCCCCAGATCCGCCAGAGCAAAACGGTATTCAAGGAATTTTGGACCGTTGGGATTCACCCAGCCGTATTGGGAGAGGACAACCTTCGCCGGGCTGCCGATTGTATCGTTTTCGACAAAGACCTGCCTTTTCCGCAGTACGCTGTTTCCCTTGCCCCGCGAGCGGCCGGGGATATGGATAAACAGCACATCGGACTCACCGTTTTCAAGGGTCATGGTGTCTGACACCCTGGGGATGCTCGTAACGTTGGCAATCGAATCGGTGGTATCGCCGGTATCGACTCCCGCTTTGTCGATTAACAGGGCCAGGCGATCCTCCTCCCAGAAATTGGTCAGAGAATCAAACTCAAAGGACACGTACAGGCTGTTCAGATCGCTTAACAGGTAAAGCCCCTTGATCTCGTTGGAAGGCTGTATATAACCGCCGGAGGAGGCATCCCCGACCGGGTCTGCGGCGTAGGCGGCTTCGGGGGAATCCCACACCGCGTCCTTTACCCCGTCCATGATCACCAGCGAATTGGTAACATGCACGTCAAACGTACATTCGGCGGCAAGGCTGCTCATGGGCGGGATAATGCCCATAATCCTAACCGAGAAATCAAACTCCATGTCGTACAGCTCGACTCCCGGTGTAAGCAGAATCGCCTGTTTGTCGGGCGAAAGCCCCAGAGTAAAATTCGCGTCGTACAGTCCTGACGGATAATTCGTCCCGGCGGTGATCACGAAGTCCGCCGTTTCGCTCAGGTCTGCCGGCGCGTTCAGCGGTATCTCAATGGAACGTCCGCCTACCGGGTACCTGGTGGAGAAGTAGATGTTCCTGCCGGGGAACAGTGGGGCAATGTCCACGGTTCCGGTGAAGGGCGGAAGAGGGCGTCCCTTTTGGTCACCATCCTCGTTGTTTACAAAGCCGGAAATGGTCAGCGCCAGGATGCCCCTGCCGGTGGGGTTCAGTCCGGGGTTGAGGACATCCGCAATTGGTGAAGCATCGAGGTAAAAGATCGTGTAATCATCGTTAAAATGCCCGCCCTTAAAGGGAAGCTGGGCGGTACTTTGCTTGCCCGCGGAGTTAGTATAAGTAACGTTGAAAGCTCCGGAAAGGCCGTTGGGCTGGGAAGGATCTTCAGGGATCTGCACCGCGGCTTTTTTGGAAAGTTTCAGTGCCAATTCCGCTTTGGGAGACAGGCTCATATCCATGTCCGCCGCACCGGGATAATACCACATCGCGCCGGCCGTTGAAACAGCGCCCGTTTCTTCCCCCAGTTTTTTCGCCAGCTCCGAAGACAGTCCGCTTTGCAGCATATCGCAGGCGGCGAAAAAGCCGCCGGCAATACCGAACACGGCAACGGCCGCGATAATTCGTTTACAAACAGTTTTCCGCTTAACGGTATTTGTTTTAACAAGCGTTTCATGCAACATTTTTATTCCTCCTACTTTACAGAAATCTCCGCCGGTTTCGCGCCGCCGTCTACGACAATGGTAATTTCGGCATCCATGGGAATACCCTGTACCAGGAAATTCCACGGAATATTGTTCTGGCTCTCGTCCGGGGCGTTGCCCAGGGTAGCCGGATACCAGGACCGGCCCCAGGAGCCTACCGGAACCACGGTGAATTTGACGTTGCTACTCTTGATGCTCTGAACCGAAGAGACTCCGGTCCCGTCTTTCAGGGTGATGTTCGCCTTGCCGTTGTCCCAGTCCGTGCCCTGCCAGTCCCCGCAGACACTGTAATCTCCGTCTCCCAGTGGGAAATTCACCAATTCAAAGGTTACCAGGGTTTGCTTTTGGTTATGCAACCCCAGGGGATCCGCGCAGCCCGCTATGAGCAACAGAAGTCCCAGGGAAGCCGCAAAAAACATAACTGTTTTCCTTGTCATCATAATCATTCCTCCTAATCTTACAATTCCCAGATAAACCCGAAACTGAACCGACTCTTGTCAATCGCATCGTCAAGACTGTTCAGCCGGTAGGACCTGTGGGTCCGCCTGTTTTGCGGATCGTCATAGCGGTAGAGGCTGTAGTTATTATCCTCGTAAGGGTCCATACCGTAGGTAAAGTGGGACCAAAGCCGTGGCGAGCCGAAGCCTTTCCAGCCGGTTTTAACAGAAACGCCGGCAGCTATGCCTGGGGGGGGGGGGACATCGGAATCATCCGTGCTGATGCGGATCACCGAACCCAGGTTGACAGAAAGCGCTTCGGTCATATCGGCGTTCACCATAATGGAGTTGTAGAGCGTGTCCATATCATAACCCCCATCCCAGTCCCGGTATTCGGCCAGAACCGCGTAATCAAAAATCAGTTTTTTAAGGAAGGAAAGTCCGCCGAGTGCAAGTTCTACCCCGGCCTCCTCGAAACGAACAGTCCAGGGTCGGTCCGCGTCAAGTTTCCCGGCAACACGGTCAAGCTGGACCACCCCGTAAAGGGACAGTCCGGTCCGCGTCCCCAAATCAAAATCGACCATAGGTTCGTTCCGCATATTGAGCTGCCCGGCGCTGAAATCCCCGGTATTGTAGTTGGTTACATTCGTGTCCAGCCCCAGCTTAAGGCCGTCGGTTACGGTGAACCACTGAACCAGTCCGGCGGAAAGGGAGTCCGGGCTTACCGAATCATCGTCGCCCCAAACGGTCTTCGCGTCCGGCCCCGCCAGGGAAAGGGTAAGTTCCCCTTTGTAGAAACCGGCTTCCCCGGAAATCCCGGCCGCCGCCGCGAGAGAATTCGGGCCGCTATCAAAACCCGTCCCAAACGAACCCAGTCCATGCAGGGCGGCTTTAAGTCCGTTCAGAATCTTGTACGAGGCGTAAAAGGAGACCGCGTTCTCATTCTGCTCGTTGTAGCGAAACAGTTCCGGCGAATTGGTAGCCCCGGCAAAGGTAAGGGCAGCCTCGGCCTTCTCGAAAAGCGAAAGGTTTACCAGGGAGTAAACGCCGTATTCGCCCCTCGTCCGGTTCAGCCCCACCAGAGTACTCAGGCTGGTGTTTTCGCCGATGTTTTGCAAACCCGGCCCCAGAGAAAGTTCCGTATAACCCCGCCCTACGTCGTCCCACCGGTCAATGACGTTGTAAATCCCGGTAAAACTGCTCATGCCACCAGCTTTAAGAAGGCCGTAACCAAAACGGCTTTTCACGTAGGGCGTGGTGATGGTAAAGCCTAGTTTGTTAAATTTTCCCAGGGCTTGACTGTTCATTTCAGAAATGGGCGCAAAAAAGAGCGATACCAGCCCCTGTAGACCATCGGTCCAGGTAGTATCCGGCACATTTGCCCCGTAACTGTTGGCCTGGTACAGCGGAAGGTCCAGCTCCCACAGACCAATTTCAGCGTCCAACTGAAATGTAGGCGAAAATTCCGCCCACATCCACCAGTTCGCCTTGGTGTAGAGCGCGGCCCGGTCGAACTCGAATCCTTCTTTTTCGCCGGTTGCAATGTCCCGGATCAAAAAGGTGTTATTCGAAGTCGCTTCGAGCCAAAGCCCCATGGAAAACGGCGGGTTTTCTTCGGCAAACACACAAACCGAAACCACATAGCATAACACCGTCAAAATGTGTTTTTTCTTTGTATATGCCATATATACCTCCTCATGATAGTTTATCAACACGTATTATCAACACGCATTGATTTATTTAATAAGTGTACTACAGGAATTCCGGTCTGTCAACACAATTTTTCAAATTTTTAAAAATTGTGATTAATCAGCGATAAGTTCACCACCTATAGTAACGAGGGAAAAGATCACTTCCGGATATATTAGGAGGATGAATATACAATGAGTGAGTACGAAAGAGCCGCCCAGCTAACGGTAATTAAAGGCGTGATAGACGGGGATCTACACAGTAAAGCAGGCGGCGAGGAGTCTGGCTTTAGCACATCGGGTAAAGCGCTTGAAAAAAGTGGTGCGGGAACAGGGCGACGGGG
>JAIRNA010000108.1 GCA_031258305.1 Treponema sp.
AAGCAGATGAAGGACACGGAAGTGGATATGGTCGGCGATGAGCTGGACGCGCTGATACAGGCAGTCAAAAACGGCGAGACCTACTCATTCTCCGCAGTCAGAGAGGGAACAGAAATGTTCTTTATCGCGGTTCCGATACAGGTGGGAAACATCACCGCTCCTTGGTCGCTGTTGATAGGCATTCCGCGTAGCGTTATCAGCAAGCCTGTTCTGCGGATGCTGCATCTTGCCCTCCCCATCACAGCCGGGATACTGGTTCTCATCTTCATTGCGATCTTATTTATGGCGCGCGCCATAAGCCAGCCCCTTGCTTTGATGATGGCAACCTTTGCCGATATAGGCGGAGGAAACCTGACGCGGCAACTTGAAATCACGAGCAAGGACGAAATCGGAGACATCGGCCGTTCCTTTAATCAGACCCTGGAAAAAATTCGTCGCCTCATCATCACTATCAAAGAGCAGAGCGTCAAACTCTTCGACCTCGGCGGCGAACTGTCCACCAACATGACCGAGACCGCCGCGGCTATCAACGAGATCACCGCCAACATCCAGAGCATCAAAAACTTAGTAACAAACCAAAGCGCCTCGGTAACCGAATCCAACGCCACCATGGAACAGATATCCGTGAACATCAATAAACTGGACAACCATGTGAAAAAGCAGAGCATCAGCGTTGCTCAGTCTTCCAGCGCCATTGAGGAGCTGCTCGCCAGCATACAGTCCGTTACCAATACGCTGGTGAAAAACGCTGGCAATGTAAAAGAACTGACCGGCGCCGCTGAAGTGGGTCGCACGGGTTTGCAGGAAGTGGCCACCGATATTCAGGAAATAGCCCGCGAGTCCGAAGGTCTTTTAGAAATCAACGCGGTGATGGAAAACATCGCCAGCCAGACCAACCTGCTCTCGATGAACGCCGCCATTGAGGCGGCCCACGCTGGCGAGGCTGGCAAGGGCTTTGCCGTGGTTGCTGATGAAATCCGTAAACTTGCCGAAAACTCAAGCGAGCAGAGCAAGACCATTTCTACGGTGCTCAAGAAAATCAAGGGGTCAATCGACAAAATAATCACGTCTACCGAGAATGTTTTAAACAAATTCGAGGCTATTGACCGCAGCATCAAAACTGTGGCGGAGCAGGAGGAGAACATCCGCAACGCCATGGAGGAACAGCGCGTGGGGAGCAAGCAGATTTTAGATGCTATCGAACAGGTGAACGATATCACCGGGCTGGTAAAAGCCAGTTCCTCGGAGATGCTTGAGGGCAGCACGGAAGTGATCCACGAAAGCAAGAATCTTGAAAAGGCGACCCAAGAGATCGCCGGAGGCATGAATGAGATGGCATCGGGCGCGGATCAAATCAACGTGGCGGTGGAGCGGGTGAATGAACTGTCGAGCCAGAACCACAAGAACATCGATATTCTGGTGAAGGAGGTTTCGCGGTTTAAGGTCGAGTAAAAGAATATGCGGAGCTAACTATTCTCGGTATCATTGTTAATGGCGCCGGGGATAGAACCAGCAGGAGATTTCGGCGCCTTCAAAGGCTGGCAAAACATCGCCACCAGTCGGAACAGTGGGGGAGGGGTAAGGTGCGGCGTGCGCTTCCCCGCTAGGCTCCCGCTCCCCGCCTTGCGGCAGGGAGCGTTGTCAAATCGTAACTTCAACCGCGACTTCCGCTTTACCTACAGTAGGTGGAATCACGTTGCCTTCGACCGGCGTGCCGTCAACTGTGAGGCTGGGCACGCCGGTACGCCGTACGTCGATGGTATAAACCACGTCCCGAAAAAGCCGTCGAATCGACAGGCGTGTAAAATTGGACGGCAGACATGGATCTATCCGTAAGCCGTCGAGGGTGGGGCGCACACCCAGTAAATACTGGCTCACATTGACAAAAGTCCACGCAGCAGTGCCGGTAAGCCATGAGTTCTTGCCCTCGCCTTGATACGCGGGCGGCGCTTCCTGTCCCGCAACCATCTGACTGTACACATAAGGCTCGGTACGGTGAATATCGCTGATTTCCTCCAAATATGCGGGACAGGTACGCCGATAGATAGCGAACGCCTCGTCCGCATTTTGTACAACGGTTTCCGCAATGCTCACCCAGGGGTTGTTATGGCAAAAGACGCCGCCGTTCTCTTTAAAACCGGGCGGGTAGCTCGACACTTCCCCCAATTCTACATGATATTTCTGATAGCAGGGCCATAAAAGGGATATGCCGTATTGATAGGTGAGTTTTGCCTTCACACTGGCAAGCACCTTTTGCGCTTCTCCGGTTTCAACGCCTATGCCGGCCATCACGCACATTCCTTGAGGTTCGATGTAAATTTTGCCTTCCTCACATTCCTTGCTTCCGACCTTGTTGCCGTACCCGTCGTAGGCGCGAAGAAACCATTCACCGTCCCATCCATATTTCAAGATAGCCTTTTCAATCCTCGCCGCTTGCCCTTTGATTTTTGCCCCTTCGTCTTTATCGCCGAATCGCTCGCAGAGTTCCGCGTATTGCCTCCCATAAAGCGCGAACATTCCGCCGATGAACACACTTTCTGCGATGCCGGTTTCCTTGTTTGCGGTAGTTTGGAAACTTTCACCCGGTTCTTCACTGAAACAGTTGAGGTTGAGGCAATCGTTCCAGTCGGCACGTCCGATGAGCGGGATACCATGGGGCCCAAGATGCGTCACGGTATAGTTGATACTGCGGCGCAGATGTTCAAAAAGCGGTTTTTCCGTGCCGTCAACGTTGTTGAACACGACGAGCGCTTGTAAAATACCCGCGTCGCCTGTTTCTGCGATATAGGCGTAGACGCAGGCGACCAGCCAGAGTGGATCGTCATTGAATCCTCCGCCTATGTCCGCATTACCCCGCTTGGTGAGAGGCTGGTATTGATGCCATGTGCTTCCGTCCTCAAGCTGAATCGCCGCGATGTCCAAGATACGTTCACGCGCCCGTTCCGGTATGAGATGTACAAAACCGAGCAGGTCTTGACACGAATCCCGGAAACCCATGCCGCGTCCTGTGCCGCTCTCGAAATAACTGGCGCTTCGGCTCATATTGAAAGTTACCATACATTGGTATTGGTTCCAAATGTTGACCATACGATCAAGTTTTTTGTCTCCAGTCCGTGCGGTGAAACGGGAAAGCAGTTTGTCCCAATAAGCCGTAAGCTCCGAAAAGGCTGCGTCTGCCTTTTCGGGAGAGTCAAATTTCGCCAAAAGCTCTTGCGCGGGTCTCTTATTAATTTTTTTCACATCGCCTGACTTTTCCCATTTTTCCTCTTTGGGCAATTCCACATAACCCAACACATAAACAAAGGTCTTTTTCTCTCCGGGCTTTAGGACGATTTCCACGCGATTACTGGCGATGGGCGACCAACCATGGGTTTCAGAATTGCCGTTTGCACCGACAAAGACCGCCTGAGGCTTGTCCCATCCATTGAATTTGCCTAAGAACACGTCTCTACTCGTGTCAAAACCAGCGACCGTCTGATTCACCGCATAAAAGGCGTAATGGTTGCGCCTTTCCCGGTATTCAGTCTTGTGGTAGATGACACTCCCGTCTATCTCAACCTCACCGGTGGAAAAGTTACGCTGAAAGTTCGTGGAATCGTCAACCGCGTTCCACAGACACCATTCAATCGCACTCGTTATTGCGACCTCTTTCATGATACCGCTCTTGTTTTCTATGGTGAGACTGTTGATTTCACAGTTTTCCCCAAGAGGCACGAAGCAGGTTAGGCTTGAAGCAAGCCCATTTTTGCCAGATTCAAAAATGGTATAACCCATCCCATGCCTACATCGGTAATAGTCGAGTGGAGTTTTCAAGGGAAGGAAAGCTGGACTCCAGAGTGTACCGCTCCCAAGATGCCCATCCTGAATGTACCAGCACCGTCCGCCTGAGTCGGTCGGCACGTCGTTATATCGGAAGCGGGTGATACGCCGCAGTTTCGCGTCCCGGTAGAAGCTATAACCGCCGCCTGTGTTGGAGATGAGACTGAAGAAGTCCTCGTTGCCCAGATAATTTATCCAGGGCAGAGGCGTGGACGGGGTGTCGATGACGTATTCTTTACGCTCATCGTCAAAAAAACCATATTTCATAGTTTCTCCTTATTGGATTGATATAAGAGGCTGTTTCAAAACTAACCGAGTTTTGAAATTGGCTCTTACGGCATAATACGACAAAACCGCGGTTTTGTATAGCTTTTTCTTTCTTCTCAAACGTTGCAAAATAATGTATCATACTACAAGGAGGAAATTTACTATGAAACAGCTATGTATTGCAATAACAGCGTCTTTAGCCATTGGAGTTATTCTTGGTCTGTTTATAGGCAACTCGTTTGTCAAACAGAAGGAACTGGAACTACAGGAGAAAGACATGCAAATAGCGGCGCTTCAACAAGAATTAGAAGGCGCACGCCAAGAGATAGAAGGGTTGAAAGCCGATTCCGCAAGGGTAAACCAGCAACTTTCCAATATACGGGCTGTTTTAGACAAACCGCCATCAGCACCTCAAGGTACTGATGAAAAGGCGGTACCCTAAAACATGCCTATACGATGTGAAGTGGTTTATACTTTCGCAAAATTCAGAGAGAAAATTTAAAAAACTTCTTGATATCTTTAAGATATGATTTAGAATATAATTTGGATACTCTCTAACTTTTAAGGAGGAAATATGAAGAGAATCATTATTTTGGCGCTTGTATGCGTAGCGTTTCTCGGCTGCGAGAAGAAAAAAGCGGCATCCACATCGGCGGAACAAAAGACTATCAATGTCTTTGTTCATATGACCCAGCTCATATTAGGTGATGAGTTGAAAGACGAAAACGGCAACACGTACCGAGATCCGAGCACGGCGTGGCTCAAGTTCGCTGTTGACCGGTTTACCGCTCAAACTGGTATCAAGGTCAACCTCACGGGCTACAGCTCGGACGGCGCTCAAATCAAGTCCATGTTGCAGGTTGAGGACCCCGGACTCGACATCTTCACCACAGGTATTGCGCTCACCAATGAGGAGTACGCCCGGTACACAGCGCCTATCATCAGTGTGGCAGAAGCCAAGACCATATACGACTCGGCGCTTGTCGACACCATGCAACAGGTGGATGGGTTTATCCGCGATATGCAGATAGCCAAGGGCTATGGCGAAGCCGTCACCTACAACGAGGAGGTGTTAAAGAAAGCCGGGTATAGCGAAATACCGGGCGACCTTGAAACCTTCAACAAGATGCTTGCCGCAATCAAGGCGGTGGGTGTAACGCCTATCTCTATGCATCGCGTTGAGAGTTGGCCCCTTAGTACCATTGCTCAGTTTGCGGACTATGTTGCAGGCGAGCCTGGCGTGTTCGTGAAGATGCTCAAGGAACCTGCGCCCTTTGCCGAATCAGCGCCGATTGGCAAAACCCTCAAATTGTATACCTCATGGAAATCCCTCGGTTACTTTGAGCAGGAAATCTACCCGGACTTCGGCGTGGCGACGGACTCGGTGGCTTACGGTAAAGCGGCCATGATGCTCTTCGGTTCATGGGTTCTGCCGCAAATCATAAGCCGTGTTCCGTCCGGCACAGACCCAAACGTGGTAAAGTTCGACGCGGCCCCGGATTTCGGCAACGGACGCTGGGTCTATGTCTCTCCCAATCTGGGATGGTCTATCAACAAAGGATCCAAAAATATCGAGGAATCTAAACGATTCATCGAATTCTTGGCAAAGGATACGGAATTCATCGTAAAAGCTGGCTCCATTCCTACGCATAAAGATGCGCTCCAAGGCGCTCCTGAGGCGTTTGAACTCATAGACCAGCATGTACGCGAAGGCAAGGTCAAGCAGATGATAGGCCTACCGTGGAGTCAAAACAATGCAGACAACGATGAAGTGCTCAAAGAAGCCAATATTCTCGCTGACAACAGATGGGCAGGGCTTCCATTTGACGCTCTCGATATAACCAAGCCCAACGACTGGACAGCCTTCGACGCGCAAATTGCCCGACAGAATGTTGACTACGAGAAATACCGTAAAGAGCTGGGCGTGAGCTATAAATAGGGAGGAGAGGGGAGTGAGGAGATTGGTTCGCTGAGAAAACCTCGCTCCCAATAACTATGAAACTACAGACGCAAAAAACATTCATTATCGTTACTTTTCTGATGGTTCCTCTCGTGATTCTCTTTGTATTCAGTTACATTCCCATTATATTCAACGTATTCTTGAGTTTTACCAATTGGAACGGAGTCCGTGCGCCGCGCATAATAGGATTTAACAACTACATCCGCATCTTTACGGACCCGCAATACCTCATTTTATTCAAAAACTGCCTCTGGTATATGCTCGTTGCGATTCCTCAACTGCTCTTTTCGTTTGTTCTGGCAATTTTTGTGAACGGGCGGTTTCGGGGCTTGAACTTCTTTAAAGGCGTACTGATTTTCCCCTATCTATTGAACGGCATCATCGTGTCGGCTATATTCATCCTGTTTTTCAACAACAACGGCACACTCAATACACTCCTACGGGCGACAGGGGCGTATTCCCTCGCTCATAACTGGCTGCAAGACCTCAAGGTGGTAAATCCATCGATAGCTTCCATAAGCATTTGGCGTTACTACGGGCTGAACTTCATTATGTTTTTCGGAGCGCTTCAGTCTATTCCCTCAGAGCTTTACGAGTCTGCAGCAATAGATGGGTGTAACAAGGCGCATGAGATCTGGTACATATCAATTCCCTACATCAGAAGCGTACTTTTTATCAACATCTTGTTGAGTATTTCCGGCTCCATACAAGTCTTTGAAATCCCATACATTATGCTCGGCGGGTCTAACGGCACGTCAACGCCGGTCATACAGATACAGCAAAGCATGACTGACAACCGCGTGGGTTTCGCGGCCGCTATGTCAGTCGTGGTGTTCTTGGTGGTTCTTGTGTCTGTGGGACTGCAAAAACTCCTTATAAAAGAGGAATAAAATGATATTTGAATCGAAATTATACAAAATCTTGCGTTACGCTTTTTTACTCTTGGCACTGGCTTTTGTTATCATTCCCATTATCCCGCTTCTCTTTCTGGCGTTCAAGACCGGCAACGAATTCCGGGGCACGTCGTACTTTCAGCCGCCAGCAAACTGGCTCAATATGTACAACTTCGCCTACGCCCTGCGTGTGGGACGGTTGTTGGAATCGCTTGTTACCACCATTGTTATACTGACGGTATCTTTGTTTTTCAGCATAGGTTTCGCGTGCATGGTATCTTACGTTACCCAGCGATTTGACTTTCGCGGACGAAGAGCTGTCATGTTATTCTACGCCTTGACTATGTTCATACCGGTTGTAACGACCCAAGTAGTGGTCTTCCGTATCATTTGGACTCTCGGTCTCGTGAACAAAATCGGCTCCCTGATGCTCCTGTATTCAGGTACCGGCATTGTGGATATTTACATTGTCCATAATCTATTGAAAACCATTCCTCGCGACCTTGACGAAGCGGCGCTCTTGGATGGGTGCGGTTATTTCCGTATATTTTTCAGCATTATCCTGCCTTTGCTCAAGCCGGCCATAGTCACCTTGGCGGTTATCAAGGGTATAGGTATATACAACGACTTCTATGTGCCGAACCTTTACCTGATTCGCGGACCTCAAACCTTGACCCTCGCGCTCTATCGGTTTTTCGCAGGTCTGTCTACACCCTTTGAGGTGGTGAGCGCGGCTGTTCTTATGGCGACTATTCCTGTCATAGCGCTATTCGTATTCGCCCAGCGCTATATCTACAACGGGCTTGCGGGCGCGGTGAAGACATAACCTCTGACTTTTCTGCGAAGGGATAAAGAAAAAGAGAAAAAAGAGAGGGATCTCCCCTTGCTTTTTTTTCAGGGATAGGGTATACTAACGCCATTATGATAAAAAGGCAGCCGGCCCCAGCGCGTAAGCGTTTTCTAGGCTATGAGCGATTGCGGC
>JAIRNA010000113.1 GCA_031258305.1 Treponema sp.
GGGGGAACTGATAGAAACCCTTATCGCAGCCCGACTGTGGGAAAAATTTACCGATTATCCCTATAATCTCAAAAGAGCCTATCAGCGCGTCCCGCTGTACGACGAGAACAACTATATAAGAACGGATATAGACATACTGCTTTCCGACACGGAATGGGCGATGGCCATAGAAGTCAAACGGGAGTTGAACAAGAAAGAAGAAGTGGATGCGCACGTGAAGCGTATGTCGCTCATATGCACATACCGCCTGTGGAAACGGTGGGGAAGAGACTGTTAGGGGCGATGACTGGAGGAGCAGTTGATCCTGACACAGGGGATTATGCGCACAGAGCGAGTTTTTCTGTGCTTGAGTTGACGGGCGAGGCGAGAGCTTGACACGTCCTCCGGAAGATTTTGTACCGCAAGAATGGTAAAAGCCCAGCGGGTCAAAGCTACCGGAATCTGGCGGAGAACGCCGCGCATGAAGCGCGTATAAATCAGCGTACAGCACAGACGTACGATGCTTTTAGTGGAGGGACGGGAGCGCGGCTTTGGGATGTTAGCGAAGCCAAACTTTTAAGGCGGTTATTCCTCATTCAAGCCTTATGATTCTCTTTTGGTTATTCAAGGTAGAATTCTTTTTCTATCTTTTTGTGCCGCTGACTGGGGTATGCGCTTCGACCTTCTTTAGAATCGAGACGAATTTATCTTTTTCTATCAAGTCTATGAGTCGAGCTTCGGTAAAACGTTTTGCCTCTTCGCTGAATGTTCCGACTATGATACAGATGCCTTTACCCGCCTTGAATTCCTTCAAATGCGACTGAAAATCCCGTAAAATCAGCTCGCCAACGACCCCTTGGGTTCTAATGAACCGAAATATCACGACATCCGACCATCTGGGAGTATTCACTTCCGTAGTTATATCGATCCAATCGTCCCGTGTTACTGAAATGTCGATGATTTTTACCTTACCTTTGATATAATACGCCATCACAACTTTTCGACAAAGCGCCACAAAATCCGCTGAGGAACCCATCAGGAATATTTGGAGGTTCTTATTGGAATTGAGTTCTTGGTACTTGGTTATGAGCGAAGGAACATCTTTATAGGTCGGGTTGCTGTCGTGAATCTGTTTTAAGAGAACCAGAGCTTTGGAAATGTCGTTTTGCCGAATGTAACAAATGGCCAATTTATAGCGTAGTTCCATTAAAACATCGGGCTTTATGTCGTCATGTTTCAGACCGATTTCAAAGTCTTCGATGGCTTTTTCGTATTGACGTTGGTCTGTGTGAATATTACCAGCGAAAAGCGAAGCGCTGGCGCCCATTATCGGGTCTGGACGTAGATGCAAGAAAATCTTCAATGCCTGTTCTATCTGCCCCGCCTCAAAGTAACATTCGCCTAGCACATAGAGAGATTCTTTGTCGTCCGGCGCAGCTTCTATAGCTTGGCGGATGAAGGTCATAGCTTCCTTGTGTTTATTCATTTTGAAACAAGTATGCCCCAGATAACGGAGAGTTGCCGCATCGCTGGGATTCATAGTACGGGCGACTTGGAGAAACGCCGCCGCTCTTTCATAATTATTATTCTGAAATTCTAAGAAGCCAAGGTTGAAGTTGACCTCGAAATCATTTTGCCTGAGAGAACGCGCCACAGTGAAACTCTTGTATGCTATATCCATAAGTCCCAGTTTCAAAGCGCACATACCATGATGTGAATATACGATAAATTCGTCATTACTGCCGCCTACTTCAGTAAGAATCCCATAGTTTTTGTAGGCGGTCTCCCACGATCCCTGCTGATAATAATAATTTGCTATCGTGAGAAGAGCTTGAGGATCTTTGGGATTTTGGGTAAGTTTCTTATATGCCTCTTTGAAAACGACATTACTCTCTTTTGAAGTTTGTCTACCACCCCCGCCTGTTTTCATACGAGACATAATCATTATAAATATAGTGATAATAGCAACCAGTATGATACCTACAATAAGTAAAGGAATAAGCATAGTCTTATTATCGGCAAATAATAAAAAAGAGGAAAGCAAAAATTATATCGTATGAGAGTGGTTACCGGTTCAATGCCTTGTCCAAATCGAGTTTAAGCGCCTTGTAAGCGGATTCGCTTGACAGAAGTTCCTGACGCGCTCGACTCATACTGTTTCGTGCATCTTCCAATGCCGATAGTTCTACCGTACCCTGCTGAAATCCGCGTTCCGTTACTTGATACGTACGCTCCGCTATCCGCACTTGCAACCGCGCCATTTCTATTGTTTGCCAAAAACTGCGAAGATTCGCGGCGAGGCTTCTGATTTCATTTTTTGCGCTGTTTTCCGCGTTTTGAAGGTCAAGGCGCGCTTTTTCAATGTCTGATGCCGCGGTTTTCAGAGCTTGATAAGACTTTGTCCCCAGAATCCACGGTTCCACCGGGATGTCAATCGAAACGCTGCCGCTCAACCTATCGGAAAACTCCTTGCCAGAACCACTCCATGTGGCGCTGGCGCCGAAAGAAGGCGCTTTTGCCGCATATTGCTTCTGCTTTGCGGTAATCTCAAGCCTTTCCACAGCTTGTTTCTTGCTCACAATGTCCGGTCTTTTATCCAAAAAGGACAAAATAAGCATCTCTGCATCCTCATCAAATTTTGTGATTTCAATTTTCCCTTCAAGAACTACCTCTCCTTCAACGCCGAGAACCATGAGGAAATCCCACAGGTTCGCCGTGTAAGCGGTCTCTGCCTTCATCAATGCAAGCCGTGCGGTTTCTGCGGCAAGCTGGCTCTGCAAATTCACCCTTTCGTTTATGAGACCATTTCTGAAAGCTTCCGCACTCCGCGACTCTTGCTTTTCCGCCAAATCACGGGCGTCTTTTAGAACAGAAATATTCTCTTTCTCCGCGATAAGGCTGTAAAACGACTTTGCGACTTGAAGCTCAAGTTGTTTCTTCGCATCCGCATAAGACAGAAGTTGCGTCTGATAGGCGAGGCTGACGAGCTTCATCGTATATGGAATGCCCGCGTTAAACGAAAAGCGCACGCCCCCAGAAATGCTGTACCCAAAACCGTCCGCGCTGAACTGATTTTCACCGGTGAAGAGATTTGTCCCGTAACTCACATTTCCGCCGAGACTTATGCTTGGAAACATTTCCGCCCACAGGCGCTCCGCCGAATAAGACGCGGCTTCGAGGTCAAGTCCAGACTTCTGCAAGTCGATACTATTCTTCATTGCTGCTTCTATTGCCGCATCCAGTGTAAAAACAACCTGCGCGTCTGTGGAAAAAGGAAGGAACGAAAAGAATAAAAGGAAATACTTTCGCATTTTAGACCGCGCCGTTGATGTAAGCTGCCGCGCAATGCGCCGCTATCGCGCCTTCGCCGCATGCAACCACAACCTGACGGAAGGGCGTTTTACGGCAGTCTCCAACCGCGAAAAGACCTTGAATAGAAGTTTGCATATCCTGTCCGGTGACGACATATCCCGCTGAGTCGGTCTCAAACACTGCTCCGCGAATGACGGGGATTTGCGGCGTTGAGCCAATGAATATAAACACGGCGTCAGCCTCTTCTCGTATTCTTGCATCGGAATATCCGTCGGATACCGCGTCTTCAAGAATGACGGAAGCAACTTTTTGTTCACCAACTACCTCAACGAGACGGGTATTGAAACGTACCGTTATGCTGGGATTATGCAGAACCCGGTCTGCCAAGACTTTTTGAGCGCGTAGTTTATCCCGACGGTGAATGAGGGTGACGCTTTTGGAAAGACGCGCCAGGTAGACGGCTTCGGAAGCTGCAACATCGCCGCCGCCTATAACAAAGATTTTTTTATTCTTGAAGAAAGGTCCGTCGCAGGTAGCGCAGTACGAAACGCCCTTTCCGTAGAATTCGGTTTCGCCCGGAATGTTGAGCGTCTTATGCTTTGTACCAGTCGCAATAATGACAGCAGAAGCACGACATAGATCGCCATTTGCCATCGTTACCGTAAAACCATCCGCGTTTTTCGTGACGGCGTGAACCGCGCCGGTTATGAAGTGTGCGCCGAAAGCTTCGGCTTGAGCTTTCATCGCATCCGCCAGCTCGAACCCCGATTTAGGAATGCCGTTTTTTGTTGCAACTTTGTCTACAAAGTTGCCCGGATAGTTCTCCAAATTGTCGATCAGAAGCGCCTGTCCGCCCACGGCGAGCTGTTCCGCGATCGTAACGCCTACCCCGGCTCTTGCCCCATATTGCGCGGCCGTAAGACCGGCAGGTCCAGCGCCGACTATGAACAAATCTGTTTTCATATCAATAATATAACAAATTAAAATCACAAAGGACACAAGGTACACTGGTTCTCTTGTATAGAAAAAAAACATTTGATTTGATAGAATAGGAATATGACCGATATTTCACGATTTTCGGGGCGAGGCATTGAAGAGATTCGAACCGAGGTTCGTCTACAGGTTTATCTTGCACACGCGGGCGTCGCTTCGCGGCGCGCGTGCGAAAATCTCATTACAGATGGTCGCGTGTCGGTGAATGGACAGATCGTCACGATTTTGGGAACAAAGGTAAACGAAGGGGATGTTGTGCGTGTTGACGAAAAGCAAGTGTCTGCAAAGGGCCCACTGCGCTATGTGCTTCTCAACAAACCGCCCGAATTTATCTGCGCGGCTTCCGATCCACAGGGACGGCGGCTTGCCATAGATCTCCTGCCGTCTCATATAAAGGAACGACTCTACAGCGTGGGACGTCTCGATTACCGTTCATCCGGTCTCATCATCTTTACTAACGACGGGGATTTCACGGCAAAGGTCAGCCATCCATCAAGCCGTATTGAAAAAGAGTATCTGGTGGAAGCGTCAGGGCGGATACCGGACATGGTTATTGAAAACTTTCTGCGCGGAGTGGCCACTGGCGAAGGGATTTATCACGCGAAGAACATCGAGAGAATCAATAGAGAGACCATCCGCGTCGTGTTGATTGAAGGGAAAAACCGCGAAATCCGCAAGGTTTTTTCCCTTTTTCACCTACATCCGATCTTGATCCACCGTATCCGCATAGGAAACATCTTATCGGGTCCCCTTCTGGAAGGCGCGACCCGCCCGCTCTCGGAAACGGAGCGAGTCGGACTTTTAGCTCTTGCCACTGGAGGGAAGAATGAAAAATATTGAAAGAAAGTTGCTCTGTTTCATGGCGATTCCGCTTCTATTTGCCTGTTCTAATACGGAACCTGAAATCGCGTACGTCAATATGCGCCTCGTGTATTTTCAGAATGATTCTGAATCTGTAGAACGCTACTCTTTTTTCGTCATTGCGAATGATGAAGACGGCATTGAGAATCTCGCGGACCTCTATCTCTACCACGACCTTGAAGGGCTTCAGTGGCATTTGTCGGAAAAGGACTGGGTGGTTGTGGAACAGGATGGGCATATGTGGATAGGCACGCGGAGTATCGCTATGACAGATGATGAGCCGCTTCCTCGCGGACAGTACCGCGCTGTCTTGATGAATAAAGGCGGAGAGCAAGCGGCACGCACATTCACCTTTGACCCTCCAGCTCGTCCACGTTTTGCTTTCCCGACCTGTTCCGTCAAAGACGGGAAATATGCCGTTTCCTCAAACTATCCGTCCAATTCATTCATCGGTTATACTGAACAGGGTGATTTCGTGCAAACCATTAAGCTTTCCGCATTGAACGGCGACATCGGCGATTTAAAGTTACAATCGACTGTCAGAAGCGTCGGGCTGTGGGCGGAAGATTCGAGTTATTCCACATCAGTTCTGTTAGACGCCTTGTCTATCAAATAGATATTGGATAACGACTCCCTTTGTTCAGACTAACGCAAGCAGTCGCGATAGGTTTGCCTCTTCGCCTTCGGATAGCGTTGGCGGCAGGATGGCGGGTGTGTGGGGATGGGGGGGCAAGAGGAAGTTGGCATCTAAAAACAGTTGGAACAGACGCCTGTAAGCCTCATCGTCCAAATCTGTATGCAAATAGATGCCATTTTGCTTCCACACGCATCTTTCCGTTAACAAAGACTTCGTTATTTTTGGGAATATTTTATTCCTTTCCGCCGCATCTTTTTCCGCGATGAGGTCGTAAATGGCGCGGGTAGCGCCGACAAGTAGTACCGGCGCTACCATATCGGAAGGCGGGATTTTTTCCACCATGCCTCGACCGTGCGCTCCTTGGGCGCGTTCCGTTATGACCAAGACCGCGGGAGCGAGAGACCAGGGTAGAACAGGCGCTAACAAAGAAGCTACTGGACAGGTACAGAAAGGACGCCAGGTGGCAACGGTTTCGACAGCCATTTCAGTCGATGAAAGAAACGCCGGGTCTAGGATATTTTCGTTTTTTTTTAATATACCCGCGTGTTCTAACGCCGCATAGACTCGAGATTTGTTGGAAAAGATGCGAAAGCTGTTGTTCCCTGGGAATAAGGCGGACAGAGCTTTGATAAATCGTCTTTCAGCGAACGCGGGGTAAGGAGCGAAAAGTCCGCGTTCCGCGGCGTTTTTCAATTCGCGGACGACATTTCGGGGTGTGTGTCCTAGTACCGCGCAACCACCCGCCTGCCACAAGTCAACAAGCCGTCTTCCGCTTTCCGTGTAGAGCCTATATCCGCGCGCTCGCCTTATGTTCGGTATGTTTTGTTCCGTCACATCACACCTATTTCGGCCTTATTTGTTTATCGTTTTCCAGTCGTTGAGGAGACGAGCGTTATCCGGGAGCTCCTTCAAGCCTTCTTCCAGCAATTCACGAGCTTCGGCGCGTCTTCCCGTATTCCAGAAGGTGATAAACTGGTTATGAATTTCCACACCACGGTTATTTCTGAACACCTGCAAGTTTTGCTCCAAAAGCTTGTTCCCGCCGTATTTTGCGATGGCTTCTTCGGAGAACTTGATTGCCGCAAACCAGCCTTTTTCTTTGGAAATGAAACCCGCCTCATTTATTAAAACGACGTTCCGCATTTGAGATACCCGCTCTCCGCCTAATATATCAATGATTTCGCTGTCATTAAGGAGGGTCAGAGTCTTCTCCGCTTCGGCAGACGTCTTCAATCCGTTGACAAGCTGGGAGAATTCCTGACTAAGAATCATCTCCTTTATCGCTCTATAATTCTTCGTAGGCAAAAAAGGCGCGCCTTTGTCAAGGATGGTTTTTGCGTCAGACAGACGCTTCTTTGAGAGGAGGTCTACTACGGTGTTGTGCAGGTTTGCCGTGAAATCATCTTTGGAATCGGTAAAGAAAGGCGAATCAGTCTTTTCGGTGCGTTCCGAGAGCAAGGCAACGCGGTTTGCAATGAGGGGGAGGGCTTCGCCGAAACGATTTTGTTCCTCAAGAAAAGAAATACGGTTCATAAGAATAAGGGAAACGAGTTCCAACTGGCTCACCGACGAGCGGTCCGTGTAGTTTTTTGGGTCCACATAGGCAAAGCCTGTAACCTTCCCGAATTCATCGTTGAATCTCTTCTGAGTTCCCGGGTCGAAACCGTATTTATTGGTTGTTTCTACGTCTATTTCCTGAACATTCACGCCATCGTGGATACGTAGGGTCACAAAGGCGTGGTCGTGAGTCATAACGCCCTGAATATCGAGGTTCACAGAAACGCCCAGAATCAGGTAGAACACAGCAGAGGAAACACAGTTGAACGTTCCTTTGTCAAAGAGAGTGTCGAGTCGCGTCTGATTCAGGCTGTACCGGCGTAAGTAATTCTTGTACATAAAGCTCAGAACGTATTCTCCGCGTTCTTTTGCGTCTGTAGGCAAATCGGTGGATGCCTGTAGTTTTGCGACAGCATCAGCAACTTCTCGCTCATAAGTAGCAGGTTTAGCGCCGGATGCCCACAACGCCATATCGCGTAAAGTCTGCCATGTGTAAGGCGGCTGTTCCTTCGCGTATTGTAGAGCAAGTTTACTCGGCTCAAAGGCAGGAATCTGTGCATTCAACCTGACGCACAAAATCGTCAACAGGAAAAAAATTGTTTTTTTCATAGTCATAAATACTCCTCAATATTCATAGAAGTGTTCATACAAAATAACTATAGCGTATCTTATAAATATTTTCAATAATTTTTTATGACTATCTTGTAATAAAATTAAAACCGATGTATTATTAAGAAATTATAGATTGTAAACAAGGGGGAAATATGGCTGTTTTAATCAACCAAGAAGAAGGTTTAAAACGTATGATGAATAACAAGAAGTTGTATACGAAGCTTCTAAACAAATTCAAAGCGGAGACGAATCTTAATGAGATTGAGAGTCTCATCAAGGTCCAGGATTACGAGAAGGCGCAGATTTCTGTTCACACGCTCAAAGGCATAAGTGGTAATCTATCGCTTACGGCTCTTTATGAACAATTGCTTTCCATTGAGAGTCAAATCAAAAACCGGAGCGTTGACGAAAACGCCGTCAACGCTCTTATCGAGTGCTTCAATAACACAATGAAGGCGATTGATGGGGTAATTGCAGTCAATGGGTAACGAAACCATACCAACCGTTCTTGTTGTCGATGATGTTGACATTAATGTGATGATACTCGAAGAGATTCTTCAAGCTGATTATAATATCATCAGCGCAAGTAACGGAAAAGAAGCCCTCGAATTATTGTGGAGCAAAAAAATTCATCCAAAGATTGTCTTACTTGACGTCAATATGCCTAAAATGGATGGGTTCGAGACTATCAAGAAGATGAAGGAAGATCCGAGACTTCGGCGTATTCCCGTCATCTTTATCACCACGTTGGACGAGGAAAGCAAGTCTCTTGCGGCGGGCGCTGTCGATTTTATATCGAAACCTTTCAAAGAAGATGTGGTAAAGCTGAGGGTAAAAAACCAGATAGAACTGAAGAATTATAGTGATAACCTTGAAGAAATGGTCGCCGAAAAGACCAAGGAGATTACCGCGTCTCTCGACATTATGCTTGAGGCAATGGCAAACATCATCGAATATCGTAATCTCGAATCTGGTAGCCACGTCAAGCGGGTGCAACTCTATACAAAAGTTTTGATTGAACACATCATGGATAAGTCTTCGCACTATCCCGAATACGCTTACCAGTTAATGCTTCTTGAACCGGAAATCATTGTGAAATCCGTTGCTCTCCACGATATTGGAAAAATAGGCATACCTGATAGAATTCTGTTAAAACCGGGCAGGCTCGACCCCGATGAATTCGACATCATGCGGACACACACAACCATTGGTAAGACAATAGTCGAATCCATCTTGACCAATAACGAAGCCCTCTATCTTCAGCATTGCCGAGATATTGCCTATTGTCACCATGAGCGATTTGACGGCAAGGGATATCCTCGCGGCATAAGTGGTTATGATATACCGCTTGCCGCACGTATTACTTCTATTGCTGACGTCTACGACGCGCTGGTCTGCGCCCGTGTCTACAAATCAGCTTTTTCCTTTGACGATGCCGTAAAAATCATAATGGATGGAAACGGCACACAGTTTGACGCTCAACTCTGCAAAGCAATGTTTGAGATTCAAGACAAGTTCAGAGTCATTGCCGAGGAGTATAAATAGAAAAAGATTGTCTCCTATTTTTGACGCGGCAGCTCGTATGTCTGCCGCGTTCTTTTATCCTGTCTTTGCGGTTTCTTTTGGTTTCGTCTTGATGGGAGAAATTTCTAAAATTTTCGACTCTAATTCCGCGAGCTGTGAGGAAATGCGGGCGTCTATTTCGCCGAAGTCAGTTTCGATCACGCATCCGCCATGGTCGACCGACGAGTCTTCTTGCACCTGTATAGAAGCCGCGCCTTCGGCAAGGCGGATGAAATCCTTGATATGCTCGGTGGTGAGTTTGACATCTGCCATGTTGACGCGGATGATAATAGCGCCCTTACCCTTGATTTTGCGGAGAGCTTGCACCACGTTGGAGATAATGACCTGCCGCTGGGTTTCAGAGATGACCTTGACGACCTTACGGGAGATGAGAAGCACAAGGTCGATGATTTGCTGTTCTGTTTCCGCGAGTATTTCGGCGCGTTTATGTTGGGCGCGCTCAAGCACGACTTGAGTCCGCTGAATAAGGCGTTCCGCCTCAGCTTTGCCGATATTGAAGCCTTCTTCCCTGCCGGCTTGGAAACCTTGCTCTCGCGCCTCTTTCTTCTGACTTTCGAATGCCGCGCGCGCTGAGGACTCAAGCTCGGACGCTTTTTGATTGGCGTTTGCGAGAATGGCTTCCGCATCGTCTTCGGCTTGCCGCTTGATTATTTGGGCTTCTTCGGTCTTGCGTTTCACTTCTTGAAAAGCGGCATCCTCCGCGGCCTTGATGATTCCGTCCGCCTCCATCTTTGCGGATAGTATGAGGGCTTCTTTTTCCACGGCCCATTGTACCTTGAACGCCTCTGCCTCCTTGCGGAGGTCTTCGGATGTGGGCCCCTCGTAAGCATCCTCTTTTTTATCCGGTTCTTTGGTTTCTACCGGTTCCGCAGGATGCGATAATTCAGGAAACATATGAGGAGGCTCGATCTGAATTTTCTCTGCTACGGGATTGATTTCCCCATATCTAAAAACCGCTTTTATCAAAATGGATCTCCTTACACTACCAGCTCATCTTCGCCAGCGCGAGAAACGACAATTTCGCCTGCATCCTCAAGTCGCCGAATAATGGAAACAATCTTCTGCTGGGCTTCCTCCACGTCCTTCAACCGCACCGGTCCCATAAATTCCATGTCTTCCTTCAACATACTGCCCGCGCGCTTACTCATATTTTTAAAGATTTTGTCTTGCACTTCCTGATCAACGGACTTAAGCGCCTTTGCCAATTCCTGACCGTCAATTTCACGCATGACTTTCTGAATCGCCTTGTCGTCAAGCATAACGATATCCTCGAACACAAACATACGCTTTTTGATTTCCTCGGCGAGTTCGGGATCTTCGTCTTCGAGCGATTCGATGATTTGTTTTTCGGAAGTACGGTCAACAAGGTTAAGAATTTCAACGATACTTGGTACACCGCCTGCGGCCGTGTAGTCTTCGCTGGACAGAGTGGAGAGCTTCTTTTCAAGCACTCGCTCCACCTCACGCAAAACCTCCGGGCTGGTGCGGTCCATCGTAGCGATGCGCCGCGCAACATCACTTTGCACCTCGTTAGGGAGGTTCTGCAAAATCACGGAAGCCTTGTTCGGCTCAAGGTAAGCCAAAATCAAGGCGATGGTCTGCGGATGTTCCTGTTGAATGAAGTTGAGCAGATGCGCCGGATCGGTACGCCGAATGAAGTCAAACGGACGCACTTGGAGGCTGGACGTGAGTCGATTGATGATGTCAACGGCTTTCTGGTTACCGAGCGCCTTTTCCAAAAGCTCGCGGGCGTAATCAATACCGCCTGTGGAGATGAACTGGTTCGCCAACATCAGCTCTTGGAATTCCTGTAATATGGCATCTTTCTGCTCTGGCTCTATGGTTTCGAGCCGAGCGATTTCAAACGTAAGCGTTTCAATTTCATCTTCACGGAGATATTTGAATATTTCGGCAGAGACTTCAGAACCGATGGTTACTAAAAAGATAGCGGCCTTCTGCCTACCGTTTAAATCTTTTCCTACCTTTTTTTTATTACTGTGCGCGTCTTCATGTTCAATTTTTGCCACATATTACTCCTCTAAAAGCCACGTTCTAATGAGCGAGGCCACATCCTCTGGATGTTCCTTTGCAGTATTTGTGATACTTTCCTGTAGATCGAGGCGATTCCGTTCCTCCACCGACATAGCGACCCGTACTTCATCTTCTTCTGCCTGCATGAGGGCATTCTCTCGCAGTTCCTGTTCTCGACGCGCACGCGCGTCTTCCTCGGCTCGTCTATGGCGCTCAATTTCCCGTGTGATGATGCGGAAAATGAAAAACGACAGGAGAAGAAGCAATAGCCCAATGAGGAGAAGTATGATGACAAGTTGCATCTGTTTGTGTTTGAAGTACGCGGCGTCTTCTTCGGCAAACTGTGCTGACCTGTCTATCTGAATGCTCTGGACGGCAACCGAATCCCCGCGCGACACATCATAACCGACCGCATTCTGAATCAATGCGGCCGCGGAACGAAGCAGTTCATCGGAAACCGGCGTATACTCCCGCTCAATAGACCCGTTTGTTATAACAGAGTTGCCCTTTTCATCTTTTTTGACTCTCCACACACCATCTATGTTAGCAGAGACCGTTACGCGGTCAATGCTCGGCATCTTCTCCTCTTGCGTGGTGCGCTCGCCGATTTCCTCGTTATCAGTGAGCGTCTCTTGCGTTACTTCTCCGTAGAGGTTGCTCATGTCTTTGTACACGGGCGGAGTCTGTCCCTCCACGCCGGACGGACCTTCAGGGTTGTAACCTGTACCTTTCCATGTGGTTTTCGATGTGGTCTTCGAGCGAGTCACAGACTCTTGTATCTTGGAATCGTCGTAGGAAAGCCCGGGCGTCCGTGATTGTACAACGTAGGGGATGTATTCCTTGGTGTTGACCGCCCTTTTTGACAAATCCATGTCAATCTTGATGTTGAGGTCACGTACGCGGTCCGAAGAGAATATACTCTGCAATGACGAAAGAACGCGGGCGCGGTATTCGGCTTCCAATGAGCGAATCATCTTCTGACTTCGTTCCACGAGAGAGATCCTGTCCATTTCCTGCATACCCTCAAAGTCGTTCAGTATGTTTCCACTCTGGTCAGATATGGTGATATTTGCGTCTTGGAGGCCGGCGACCGCGGTTTTTAACAGCTTCTGTATGCCTTCAATCTTCTTGCGGTTTTGGGTGATGTCGCTCCCCGGCTTAGGGAAGATGATGACGCTTGCGGACACAGGGTTCTGGTCGGCCGCGAAAAGCGCTCGCTCAGGTATAACCAGCGTAACGTTGGCATCGTCAACGTCATCAAGGGCTTTGATGTGGTCGGTTACCATTTGGGTGATTGCCCGCTGGAGGTTCACATTACGCTCAAAGTCTGTGATGGTCCATCTATCACGATCGAAAATAGCCCATGGATCAGCACCGGATGGGATGAGGTCTTCACGGATAAGGAGCGAGCGCATCCGCCGTGCGGTCTGCTCGTCCGGCACCATAATAATGCCGGTTGATGATACGCTCGTTCTCACACCTTCCGCATTTATCCGCGTGACGATACGGTCCTGCACGTCGGCATCCCGGATGGGCGCGTCGATGACCGGCACCATAGTCGGACTTGCCGAAATCGAAAAGAGCGCTACAACACCAACAATCATCGCAATAATAATACCCGCGAATATGAGCTTCTGAACTAGAGACCATTTTCCCCATTGGGTTTTTATGTTATCAAAAAACTTTTTCAGCCATTCAGGCACATTTCCTCCCGATTTAGGGAGTAGGGTTTTTGTTAACTAGCATAATCTAAAAATGACAAACAATTTAGTAACAGTAACCCAACTCACAAGTCCTAACTTCCTACTATCTGGTATTAATTAAATCTCTCCATCCCTGAACCAACCGGTTAAGCACCGTGCGGGTTATGTTCAGCGACATAGACGCTTTTGCCTGCGCTATGATTATATCGTGAATGTCCACAGCATCCGGATTGACAATAGCGGTTTGTATCAGATCGTTGGAGAACTGCTCCTGATCGCTCACCTTGTCCAATGCTTTAAGCATCATTTCGTCAAAAGAACCGTCTCGCGTCACTGCTTCAGCGCCGATTTTCTTGCCGATATCTATAATATCACGACCTGACGGAAATAGGTCATTGTGCGGCGTTATGTGTTTCGGATTCGTCACCGTAAGCGTCGAGGTATTTACCGAAACCAAACTGGGCGGTGTTAGTGTCATTTATCTCTCCTTAATTTTTTAGAGTGTGGGAGTTGGGAATAGGGAGTTTTGTTATTCATCGTTGATTGAAACCGCCAGGCCTCGTTTGCTAACAATAATCCCTCCCTCGCTCACTACTCTACCTGCTTCCAATCTCCAGCGCCCGCTGAAACATTGACTTTGAGCCTTCGATGATGGAGGCGTTTGCTTCGTAGGCGCGGGACGCGGCTATCATATCAACCATTTCCGTCACGATGTCAACGTTTGGCATTTCCACGTAACCGGATTGGGGCCCATCCTTTATGGCGTCCGGGTGGGTTGGATCGTACACCAAGCGCGGCTTGGTGTTGTCCTTTTGTATTTCGACCACACGCACACCCGTGCCGCCACCGTTGTCCATATTTTCAGGCAAAAACGGCGACCGCCAATAGGGACCATCGGCGCGTGGGCGCATGATCACACGGCTTCGACGGAAAGGCCCGCCCTCAGATGTACGAGTCGTGGACGCGTTGGCGATGTTATCAGCAATTACATCAGAACGCAAACGTTCCGCGCTCAAACCGGTGCCGGCTATGTTGATTGAATTGAATATTCCCATTTATGCCTCCTTATTTTCAACTATCCCCTTAACGCCAGATTCACCTGAGCGAATTCAAAGGTTTCGGCTTGAGCCAACAGGGTATAGAGCATCTGGTTCTGTACGAACAGCATCATTTCTTGTTCCGCATCAACGTTATTGCCGTTGTTCTTGGATTGACTCGCATAATCCAAAACGCGGCGCGGTTGAACGTCGCGGTAATCTTTGGGATGCCAATTCGGAATATGCTTCTCATTCGTTAGCGTAAGCTCCAAAACAGGCTTCTGATTTTCAGTTTCAAGGGCGCGTTTCAACTCGCTCTCAAAATTTACCTCGGAACGCTTGTAGTTCGGTACATTCGCGTTGGCTATATTGTTCGCGATGACGTCCCGTCTCACCATGCTGGCGTCCATAGCGCGGTGAATAATATCCACGGTCTTCTCAAAATTAATCATTTTCTTACAATACCTCTATTCAAATATCGGCGTATTTGAGGAATAATTTTATCATATTATAGCGTTATACGCAAGATGGTTTTTAAATCACCGTAATAATTTTTGTGAAGCAGGGAGAGAGAAGAGGATACGAAAACTCTTTACTTGCCTAAAGCTTTTAGACAACGAATCCATTCTCTTTTTAAGAATCATTCCGTTGTACACTCATCAATGACGCGACTGATGCGCGTTCTATAAGTTTTATAGGCATAACAACGCGGGACGTGGTTTTCTTACCCTCGAGATAGTCCATCATAGTATCCGCGGCGATTCTGCCGCGTTCTTCAGGATTTTGGCGTATTGTAGTCAGGGGCGGCGTGAGTATTCTGCTGAAAAATAGATCGTCAAACCCTATGACCGAGACGTCTTCCGGGATGCGGCGTCTACTTTGGGTCAAACCCGCGATGATGCCGGCCGCAAGTATGTCTGCGGTAGCGAAAACCGCTGTGATGTCGAAACGCTTACTCAACATCCACCCTACTTCTATACCTTCGTCAACGGTAATGTCCCGCTGGTACACGTTCTTTTCATTAAAAGCGACGCCATTTTCTTCAAGGCAGGTCTTGTACCCTTTGAAACGTTCCCTGATAACGCCTTCCTCATCGTGGAAGGGAGGCGAGGCAAATACGATATTCCGGTGCCCTTTTTTAACAAGGTATTCTGTTGCCATAAATCCGCCCTGAAAGTCGTCGAGTCCCACGTTAAATACTTTTTCGTTCTTCACGTAACTGTCCAACAGCACCAGTGGCTTATCCGCCTCAAGAAGCCGCTCGAAGAAAGCATCGTTGAAAAGACCAGTCAAGATTACACCGTCAAGATTCCAGTTGTTGAAAAGAGAGAATAGCTCTTGCTCGTCCGCAACTGTACGAATCATCATATAGTACCCGCGTTCCCGAATGGCTTTTTCTATGCCCCCAAGCAAAACCCCATGAAACGGGTCCTGCATGAAACTCACAGCTTGAGAGCGGAACAAATGGTTGATTACCCCGATAATCCGGGATGTCTTATTCACCAGAGAACGCGCCGACAGATTCGGCGTGTAATGGTTGCGGGCTATGATGGCGTTGATGCGGTCAATGGTTTCAGCCGCAACGCGGGAAGATCTTCCATGTATCACGTTTGATACCGTTGTAACGCTGACTTCTGCTTCGCGGGCGATGTCTTTAATGGTTGCCATACACTTACTCTATAACATAAGTAAAAAAATTGCAATTACAAAAAAGCTTGATAACGGCTCAAGAACACTTTATAATTAAGACTCGAACAATCTGTAACATAACAAGATCCTATAACAAAAAATGTGTAAACGATACTAAACGAAGGAGAGCGTAAAGTCTCTTCACAAGAAGTCCTGGATGAGATTCTCAAGGACTACCACGGACCCGACGACTTTTACGGTCCGGAAGGGATCGGCATAAATGCCGCAGGCGCTGGCAGAACGCGCCATGGAGGCTGAATTAACCGAACAGCTTGGGTATGAAAAACATGGCTAGGCCGCAAAACCAACAACAAAGCGACGGAATGGGAAGACGAGGAAAGAACTGCGGACAGGCTAGGTCCGATTGAGATTGCGGTTCACCGAGACCGGGAGGGTGTTTTTGAACCGCATCCGAAACATCATGGGCACCGAAGTTGCCACAGAGTTTCGCGGATTTGACGAGAAAATCTTGTCGATGTACATGCAGTGGCTTGCGACTCGGCAGACATAGGATCATCTTAAAGACATCTATACAGTTGATGTTTCAGCGGAACTGATCAGCCGGGTAACTGATGAGGTAAAAGAATTGACCGCCGAATAGCGGGTCAGCGCCATGGAGTCGTTTTATCCTGTTTTGTTCCTTGACGCTTTGCGGTTAAACATTCTGGATGGGGTGGGGGGGGGCCCCGCTGTCAAAAAATCCGTTTATTTGTCTCATGCGATACTTTTAGACGGCCAAAAGGATATTGGCGAACCAAATTTTCGCACGG
>JAIRNA010000135.1 GCA_031258305.1 Treponema sp.
GTTTTTTCTTGATAGGTATTTCACCAACCCTATCTGCTGAATGAGTCCCGCTCTCTGCGGTAATTCTCCCTGCAACTGATTGAATGAAACTGTCCATGTCGGTTGCCGCTTCTCATAGAAACGGCAACCGTTTTCTTATAAGGAAACATAAATGGAATTAGATATTTCTATTACGGCGGATGATTTTAGCGCTCTTATAGATAACGGTCTGCGTATTATAATAGCTAGACCCCTCGAAGACGCGGAGCCTAATGTGTCATGGCTGGTCTTTAATCCTTATATGAAAAATACCGTCCAATGGGCCGAAGAATATGGTCTTTACGCATCCACTGTGAAAGTCCAGAAGCGCAAGATTATCACGCCGATTGGCGAACTTCCCCCGAAGGTGCTGGACGGTAAATCCTATCTTTTTGGAGATGGACAGAAGGCGCTCTTTTCTGAGGGGACTGACCCCTGCGATAGCGGGTCTTTTGCGATTAAGAATCTTATGACCGACCCGCCACAGCTCAGCTTTGGACTCACCCAGAAGGCGCAGGTCAACGGGATGGATATTGCCCCTTCCCCTATTAACGCCGTATCGGTACTTTCCCATTACACTGCTACTTTTACACCCCTGCCCAAAGTCTATGTATGGCTTGAAACTTCATTAGACACTGGGATAATTTTAAACGATGTCAAGAGTGCGCTTACAGAGGTTGACTTCGACGCGAGTAACACTAAAAAGAGCTTGACATACGACAGTAATCAAGGTTGCTTTGTCGCGTCTTCCAATGGCGTTAAGCGGTATTAAGAATAAGTAAAATTATAAGTTATACCGCAAACAGCTTTAGAAAAATTAAAAGGAGAAAGCATGGGAATATCGGAAATCTTGCCGTTTATCAGTTTTGGCTCGACCATCGTCGCGATCGTGGTCGCGTTCGTGAAACAAGCGAGCGATGAAACAAGAACGCAATCACCCAGAATATCGAAAAAACACAATTTGAAATGAAATCCGATGTGCGGGCGTTGTTACGGGCGAGGTCGTTACATGAATAGGCTCTTGTTCAAACTGGGGAGCGTGAAGACCTGGGTCGTCGTCTGGTGTATGGGGCTGCTGACCTATCTGACCATAACACGCCGGTTAGACAACGCCGTCGCGTCCATACTGGCGGGCGCGGTCGTCGCCTTCATCGGCGCGAACGTCGCGCAGAAGAAGATAGAGGCGGACATGAGGCACCAGCTAGCCCATGATAAGGAAGGCGCAGTATGAAACACGTGTACACGCTCAAGACGGGCGCGCTGACGCTCGCGGACGACGCTGGGCTGTATCAGGCTGCCCGACGGGGCGGGGCTGGAGATAGCCGCACGGCTGGCAATCGGGGACGCGCTGGAGGTGGTATGAAAGTATTTGTTTCGCAGCCCATGAAAGGCAAGACAGAAACGGAGGAGTAAAGAATACCTGACACCAACCGCCGCCCGCAACGCAAGCCGTTGATTCGGTGTCTGACACCAACCGCCCCCGTAGCGCAAGCCCTGTTGATTTGGTGTCTGACACCAACCGCCTGCCCCATAGCGCAAGCCGTTGATTCGGTGTCTGACACCAACTGACCCCGTAGCGCAAGCCCTGTTGATTCGGTGTCTGACACCAACCGCCCCCCGCAGCGCAAGCCGTTGATTCGGTGTCTGACACCAACCGCCCCCGTAGCGCAAGCCCTGTTGATTCGGTGTCTGACATCAACCGCCGCCGTAGCGCAAGCCCTGTTGATTCGGTGTCTGACACCAACCGCCTCCGCAGCGCAAGCCGTTGATTTGGTGTCTGACACCAACCGCCTGCCCCATAGCGCAAGCCGTTGATTCGGTGTCTGACACCAACCGCCGCCCGCAACGCAAGCCTGTTGATTCGGTGTCTGACACCAACCGCCGCCCCCACAGCCCTGCCGCGGGGGGAGGGGAGTCAAGCCTTTTCCAACAACGGTTTCAAATACCGTCCTGTATAGGACTTTTCGCATTTTGCTACCTTTTCCGGCGTGCCGGTAACAAGCACCTTTCCGCCTTTGTCGCCGCCTTCGGGTCCAAGGTCAATGAGCCAGTCAGCCTGCAAAAGTACATCCAGATTGTGCTCAATCATAACAACCGTATTGCCCTGGTCAACAAGCCGTTGAATCACGGACATAAGCTGTTTCACATCCGCGAAGTGCAAGCCGGTTGTCGGTTCGTCAAGCACATAGAGCGTCCTGCCTGTGGAACGTTTGGACAATTCAAACGACAGCTTCACCCTTTGCGCCTCCCCGCCGGACAAGGTAAGCGCGGATTGCCCAAGCTTTACGTACCCAAGCCCCACGGACAACAGCGTTTCCATCTTGTGCGCGACAGAGGGAATCGAGCGGAAGAAATCCGCAGCCTCCTCGATAGTCATATCCAAAATATTGGCGATGTTCTTGCCTTTGAACCGTATTTCCAGCGTTTCCTTGTTGAAACGCGCTCCGCCGCATACGTCGCACGTGATATAGATGTCGGGGAGGAAGTTCATCTCAATCTTAATCGTGCCGTCTCCTTGACAATGCTCGCACCGCCCTCCCTTCACGTTAAAACTGAATCGTCCGGGCTTATAGCCGCGCATTTTTGATTCAGGCAGACTGGCGAAAAGGTCGCGGATACCCGTAAACACACCTACATAGGTTGCCGGATTGGAGCGCGGCGTCCTCCCTATGGGGTCCTGGTTAATGTCAATCACCTTATCGATATGTTCCGCGCCTACAAAGGACTTGTAAGCGCCTTCGGACTTGGCGGTGCGGGAGACGCGGTTCGACAGGGCGGGCACAAGCACATCTTCAAGCAGGGTTGACTTACCGGAACCAGATACGCCGGTGATGCACGTAAATACGCCCAGAGGAATCTCTACGTTGATGTTTTTTAAGTTATGCTCGGACACGCCTTTCAGGTTGATAGAAAAGCCATTGCCCTTGCGCCGCTTTTTGGGAATATCGATCTTGAGCGTCCCTGCCAAATACTGTCCCGTAAGGCTTTCTTTGACCTGCGATACCTCATTCGGTGTGCCTTGAGCCACGATATATCCTCCGTGAACGCCCGCGCCGGGGCCCAAATCCACGATATAATCCGCGGTACGCAGGGTCTGTTCGTCATGTTCCACGACAATGAGGGTGTTGCCGAGGTCACGCAAATACAGCAGAGTGTCGATAAGCATCTGATTGTCCCGCTGATGCAGGCCTATACTCGGCTCGTCGAGGATGTAAAGCACCCCGACCAGACTGGAGCCGATTTGTGTGGCGAGCCGTATACGTTGCGCTTCTCCGCCGGAAAGGGTTGCGGACTTTCGCTCAAGAGACAGGTAGTCAAGCCCGACGTTCTTCATAAAGCCGAGTCTGGCGTTGATTTCCTTTAAGATTTGTTCGGATATCTTCTTTTCGCTTTCATTTAACTGAATATTTTTAAAAAATTTAATGGAATCAGCTACCGAGAGACTGTTAAGCTCCCAGATATTCTTGCCATTGACTGTTACGGCCAAAGCTTCAGGCTTGATCCGCTTGCCGTTACAGGATTTGCAGTAACGCTGGCTCATAAATTTTTCGAGCCAGTCCTTGACGCTTTCGGATTGAGTCTCCATATAGCGGCGTTTGAGGTCTTCGAGGATGCCGGGGAACGGAGTATTGTATTCAAAACGTCCTGTTTTTTCGCGGTTTTCGTAACATATACCTATTTTTTCGGTTGTCCCGTTCAAGATAGCGTTAAATGCCTCTTTAGGAATATCTTTGAGAGGCGTTGAAAGCTTGAACTTGAAATGTTTGGCGAGGCTTTCGAATCGACTTCGGTTCCATACGGCATCCGGATTGTAAGGGATGATACCGCCTTCGTCAAAGGAGAGACCACGGTCAGGTATCACAAGGTCCACGTCGAATTCGAGGTTCACTCCGAGTCCGGCGCAGTCCGGACACGCCCCGAAAGGGTTGTTGAATGAAAAGAGTCGGGGTTGTAATTCAGGGATTGAGACGCCGCAGTTCGGGCAGGCGCTTTTTTGGGAAAAAAAGTACTCTTTGGGTGAATGATGAGCGCCATCTTCGGTTGGCAGGACGAGAACGAGCAGGAGTCCATCTGACGCGTCGAGCGCGGTTTCAATGGACTCGGCAAGCCGCGTCCGCACCTCCGCTCCTATGACAAGTCGATCAACCACGATTTCAATCGTGTGCTTTTTCTGTTTATCGAGTTTGATTGACTGCTCTTCATCAAAATTTACTAAAACGCCGTCTATGCGGGCGCGGGCAAAGCCCGCTTTCTTTGCGTCTTCGATGATCTTGTAATGTTCGCCTTTCTTGCCTCTGACGACGGGCGACAGCAACTGCACGCGGCAACCCTCTCCCATAGACAGTATCGCGTCTATGATTTGGTCTACGGTCTGCTCTTTTATCTCCCGTCCGCACTTGGGGCAGTGCGGCACGCCGATTCGGGCGTAGAGGAGTCGGTAATAGTCGTAAATTTCGGTAACTGTCCCGACTATTGAACGAGGATTATGGTGCGTGGTTTTTTGTTCTATGGCGATAGCAGGCGACAATCCTTCTATGTAGTCGAGGTCTGGTTTATCCATACGTCCCAAAAATTGCCGCGCATAGGCGGAGAGGCTTTCCACATACCGCCGTTGTCCTTCGGCAAAGATAGTGTCAAACGCAAGCGAGCTTTTCCCTGACCCTGAGAGCCCTGATATGACTATGAGTTTGTCCCGCGGGAGTTCGACGTCTATGTTTTTGAGGTTGTGTTCACGAGCGCCTTTTATGATAAGTTTATTCATAAGGGTATCATAGCCGAATTTGTTGAATTATGAAAGCCCTATCACGATACCGCTGCTTTACAAAGCGGCTCGCGCATTTTATAACCAGAACGCCGCGTTTCTCAAAACGAAGCGCACTATGGTTCCCTTCCAGAACTCATAATAAGCGGCTCAATTTATGTGCTAACGATATTGCGAAATATGACGACTTGTGTTATTATGATAGAAAATGAAACTGAGAAAATTTGTTTTTTTGCTATTTTTAGTTTTACCAACATGGGGTTTTACCCAGAATGGTAACTTTGCAAAAGGCGAGGAATTGTTTCTGCAAAACAAGCCCGCCGAATCCCTAGCTTATCTTCAAGCCGCGGCCGCCGCGCCGGATGCGCCGATACTGACGTTTCTCTATTTGGGCATTGTCTACGTTCAACTTGGGCGGGTAAGCGAAGCGGTTTCTGTTTATCGGAAGATTCTTCCATCCGCCGGTCAATACACGGCTCTTGTCGCGTTTAACCTGGGAAACTTGTATTATGAGCGAAACGACTTCGATACTGCGGAAGATTACTACAACCAATCCATAGACGCGGACAGCTCTTTCGCGTCCGCCTATTTGAACCGCGCGAATACAAGACTCCGTAAGGGTGAGACTACCTTCGCCATATCAGATTATTGGCAGTACCTGGCTCTCAAAGGCGATTCTGAGAAAAGACCGCAGATAGAGCAAGTCTTGGAGGTCTTACAAAAAGAGGAAGATGAACGTAATGTGAAAGCCGCGGCCGAGTCGAAGCGCAGGGCGGACATAGAGGCAATTAACGCGGCTAATGCAGAAATGGAAAAACAACGCGCCGAAGAAACCTTCCCGGCTGTTCAAACCGCGGTGCGGATAATGGATGATATGACCGCCCGTATCAAGGGGGCGCCTCAATGAGCGACAATAATGAACGGATGCCTGCACTTGCGAACATTGCGAAACGTACGGCGTCTACCGAAAAGAAATCGACGGGATGGGTGCAAAATTACGTGTTAGGCGCGATACTCGTATTGTTTTTCATTCTCGTATGCCGTCTTTTTGCGCCTTTTTTCACGGTACTGTTGTGGTCTATTTTCTTGTACGTGCTGTTAAATCCCTTGCATAAGCGAGTGGTTAAAACCCTCGATTTTAGCAAGCTCCACGGGAGAATTCTGAAAAACATCTGGGCCGCGGTTTTTGCGGTGGGAACGGTCGTCATCATACTCATTCCTCTGTCTTTTGTGGCGTTTCAGTTCTTCAAACAAATCATCGAACTCATCCATTTCGGGCAGGATTTGTTTATGCGGCAGCCGGACTTCATTCAAGATTCATTTCTATCCATATCCGAATTCATCACGGACATAAGTGCGGGACAGTTGAACATTGGAGCTGACGAACTTCAGCGCCGCGTCATGATGTTTTTAAGCTCCAGTCTTCAAGGAGCGATCCAGTTCAGCAGAAGTATAGCTATGAATGTGGGCTCTTTTTTTCTAAACCTCGTTTTTATGATATTTTGCCTTTTCTTTTTCTACATCGACGGCGCGTATCTCTCACGCCTCGCGTTTCATATCATCCCCATACGGAAAGAATACATGGTTGCGTTGACCGGGAAGTTTTTGGACATCACGCGGAATCTCTTTTTCGGTTATATTATCGTTTCCCTCATACAAGCGGTCATGGCGGGCGTAATATTCTCAGCTTTTAGCATAAAAGGTTCGCTGGTTTTAGCCGCGCTCACCTTTATTTGCGTATTCGTACCCATGATAGGCGGCGGACTAGTATGGTGGCCCCTGGGACTCGCGTTTATTATAAACGGACAAATAGTCAAAGGTATCGCCTTTATCATCGTGTCAGCTTTGTTCATATCAACGCTTGACAACATCCTGCGCCCGTTCTTTCTCCAAGACAGAATCAAGCTTCACCCGCTGATAATTTTCTTTGCCATACTCGGCGGGCTGCGCGTGCTCGGCTTCAACGGTCTCGTACTTGGTCCTATGATTGTTATCCTTTTTCTTACGGTGCTTGACTTGTTCCTAACGGAACACAAGATACAGGAAGACTAACCAGTGGCTGTTACGCGATACGAAGTCTTTGGCAAATCACGGTTAATAGCACGATACTTGCGTTGTTATTGCACAAATTACGCCGCATTCCAGCCCGCTTTAATTGCTTCTACGTTGAGCGATAAAAATTTGTGCTTGCCGGGCGGGAAAAAGTCCTTCAGAATGGCCTCAATGTCCGTGAGGTAAAGAGCGCCTGTGAGTTTCGCGGTTGCGCCCAGGGCGACCATATTGGCAAATTGGGCGTTGCCGATTTTTTCCGCTATGTTGGTAGCATCTATTTTGGAGACGCGGATACCCTCTCGTTTCGGTTCTTCTTTTACCAAAGACGAATTGACAATCAATAGTCCGTCGTTCTTTACGATGCTTTCACAAAGCGGCAAAGAATCGGTGTTCATCACGAGCGCGGAGTCAGGCGTGGTGACGAGAGGGCTGGCGATTTCCTCGTCCGATACGATAACGCTTGCACGGGCGATACCGCCTCGTTTTTCCGCGCCGTAAAACGGGAAAAACGTCACGTTTCTCCCTTCCTTCATACCGCAATATGCCCAAATTTGCCCCAGAGAGATGATACCCTGCCCTCCGAAGCCTGCAAAAAAAGTTTTTTCCGTCAAGATATCTACGCCTCCTTTCCTAATGTATTCTTGATTTCGCCAAGAGGAAACACGAGGAACATTTCTTGCTCAAGCCATTCAACCGCTTGAACGGGGTCCATACCCCAGTTTGTAGGGCATGGAGAGAGAATCTCCACCATTGTCCAGCCCTGTCCCCGCTCCTGCGCCTCAAGCGCCTTTCTGATGTAGGATTTAGTCTTGCGGACGTTAGCCGCGGTGTTGACTGCGCCCCGGGCAATGTAGCGCGCGCCTTCAAGCACGGCGAGTAGTTCGCATACGCGCATGGGGTAGCCCATTCCCGCGGCATCCGGGTCCCGTCCGTAGGGTGCGGTCACGGCTTTCTGGCCAACGAGAGTCGTTGGCGCCATCTGTCCGCCGGTCATGCCGTAGATGGCGTTGTTGACGAATATCGAGGTGAATTTTTCACCGCGGTTCGCCGCATGTATTATCTCGGCCGTGCCTATGGCGGCCAGGTCGCCGTCTCCTTGGTAGCAGATGACGGTATGAGTGGGCAGGACGCGCTTGATACCAGTGGCGGCCGCGGGTGTGCGCCCATGCGGCGGCTGCACCGTGTCCATGTCGAAATAGAGGTCCGCCCAAATTGCGCACCCCACTGGGTTTGTGACAATGGTCTTTTCTCGTAGTCCCATTTCGTCAATAAGCTCGCAGATGATTCGCATGATGACCCCGTGTCCGCATCCAGCGCAGTACTTCGTCTGAACCGGATACAAGCTCTTCGGATGCCCGTATTTTTTTTCCAATTTTTCCATTGTTCATACTCCATCTTTAGTATATATTTTTTAAAGGAAAGTGTATAGCTGTCTTTTTTGTCGACGATGACCCATGGTACGCCTTTTGAGATAGCTCTTGTCACTATTGGGTTTTTATGGTAAATTAGTAACAATGTTATTTAAATCTACCAGGTCGGAGAGTGTCGTTTCTTTTAAAGAAGCCATTCTTAAAGGGTGTCCATTAGATGGCGGACTGTTTGTTCCTGCGTCTGTGCCTGACTTGAGACAATTTTTCCTCTATATGGATTCCGTTACCTCATACACGGAGCTTGTGTCAGCCATTTCGCCGTCCTTTCTTAAGGGCGACATCAATCCCATAGCCGCGGCGCGGGTCGTAGAAAGCGCTTTTGATTTTGAGCCAGAAGTACAACAATTAGACGAAAAATTTTCGATATTGAAGCTCTACAACGGCCCAACGGGTGTTTTTAAGGATTTCGGCATAGCTTATCTCGCGGCTGTCATAGAGGAATTGAACAACGGCAAGGCTATAGTTTTGACTGCGGCGCGACATGACACAGGCGTGAGCATCGCCCATGCCTTTCACAAGAGAAAAAATATTACGGCGGTCATTCTCTACCCATCTGGACCCATACGCGGGCTCGACGAGTCGGCTTTTGTCCAAAACGGCGGCAACATCGTCCCTATTCAAATAAAAGGTTGTTTCGATGATTGTCAGCGTATCATCAGTTCCGCGATGTTGGACCGCGACTTCGCAGAACGCTACAGCATTACTTCGGCAAATGCGGTCAACATTGGGCGGCTTCTACCGCAAGCTTTCTATTACCTGTATGCATTTGTCAAATTGAAGGGGAATATCACAGACGACTTGGTCTTCAGTGTGCCGTGCGGCAATTTCGCCAATCTCATAGCAGGTCTCTACGCCTGGAAATTCGGGCTGCCTGTTCACGGGTTCATAGCGGCGATGAATGCCAACAACTCATTCGGCGGCTTCTTTTCAGGGCAATCCTTTAACCCTGCGCCAGCGCCTATCGTTACCAATTCGCCCGCAATGGACGTATGCTATCCATCAAACTACGAGCGAGTGTTCTCGTTCTATCAGGAATCGCCTGCGGTTATGAAAAACATGGTATTTCCTGAAGTCATTGATGACGCGACCACGATAAAGACTATCAGAAGCGCATGGGAAAAGTTCGGGATTCTCTTGAACCCGCACAGTGCAGTGGCTTTTGCTGCGGCGGAACGAGCTTTCACCGAGAAGGACAGCGGCTCACACTGCGTCGTGCTTGCTACGGGGCATCCGGCAAAGACCGCGGACTTTGTTTCACGGATTACCGGGCAGAACATCAATATTCCTCAAAAACTTGCCATGTTAAAGAATATGTCCACCCCTGCGGCGTTGATTCCACCGGAACTGGATGCGTTTGAAAGCGCCATCGCCGCGGTTGCTGGATAGTTTTACAAAAATTAAACGTTGACAACTCCCCCCTGCCTAAAGGCAGAGGATTCTTGGTTCAGCGTCCGTTGCTATCGAAAAAGGCTTCATAACGGTAAAAGCTTCATCACCTTGCGGGGGCATTTGCTCACGCATACGCCGCACGCGGAGCATCGGGCGTAATCTACCTTAGGGATGCCGTTTTCAAGGACGATGCAACCATCCGGGCACGTCTTGACGCAAATGTTACACTTTATGCATCCTGCTTTGCAGGTTTTCAGCACTTGGGATTTTATGGTGTTGCGGTTAGAGCAAAGCGCTAGAGCGGCCCTCGCGTCTTTCGGCGCCATGCAGATAATGCCCTTCGGACACTCGGTAACGCAAGCTTTGCAACCGGTACATTTCCTGCGGTCGATGGTCGGCAGTCCGTCCGATCCCATTGAGATCGCCCCGAATTTGCAGACTTTCACGCAATCCCCGAAGCCGATACAGCCCCACGCGCACAATTTTATGCCAGACAGAGAGATTTGCGCGCCCCGGCAGGTGGTGAGTCCGGTATATTGCCCTTTGAGGGGGGCGATATCCTTTGATCCTTGACAGGCAAGCACGGCGATTTCCGGCGTCATTTCCGCGCTCCCGCCTACGATAGCCGCGAGTCTGTCCGCGACCGTCTGTCCGCCCACAGAACACTTGTCGATGCCGGCGGTTTTTACGGCAACTGCGGCAGCGTACCCGTCGCATCCGGGGAACCCGCATGCGCCGCAGTTCGCGCCCGGCAAACATTCTCGTATCTGTCCAACAAGCGGGTCCTGTTCGACAGCGAAAATCTGCTTGAAAAACCCAAGGGCAAAACCTAGAACAAACGCTAAAATAAGCGCGAATATGGCGGTGGTTAGTATTATCATTTTGTTTCCTTTTCCTAACTCACTTGACTAGTCCCGAAAAGCCTGTGAAGGATAATGACAAGAGGGCCGCTGTAACGAAGAGTATCGGCATACCTTTCAGGAAGGCGGGTACCGGACTCGTACGAAGGCGCTTGCGAATGCCGGCGAGAAGCAAGAGTGAAAGCATAAAGCCGAGCGCCACACCTACCGCGTAGACGAGCGATTCGATAAAAGTATAGCCGTTTGAAATAACATCGAAAGTTACCGCGAGAATGGCGCAGTTCGTGGTGATGAGCGCGAAGTAAATGCCCATTGCCCCATAAAGCGCGGGCGCGGTCTTTTTCAGGTAGAATTCGACCAACTGCACGAGCGCGGCTATCACCAGTATGAAGACAAGTATCTGCAAGAAGACCACCCCCAGCGGTTCAAGAATGAACGTATAGAGCGGCCACGTAACGCAGGTAGCAAGTACCGTCACAAAGGTTACCGCGAGTCCCATACCGATAGACTTGTCCTCATCGGTACTCATACCTATAAACGGACAGAGCGCCAGAAACCGCATAAAGACGACGTTGTTCATCAAAAAGGCGGATATGAATATTTTGAATAATTGCATAGTATAGTTTATACCACATTTACGGTTGTGTCAAGAATATTTTATGAATAGACTTATTTAATAACATCCCCGTTACTTGCCGCCTTAGCCTGTGCTTCCAGGTAATGGCAACCGCGGCCGCATCAGCAAAACTTTTTAATTGTACGGAATTGAACATATCCCTATTTTCTAAATATACGGCGGTCAGTCGTGAATGGACATTCCACAAAAGTTCGTTGTTTCCATTTTATCTGGAATTTATACAAGATTTATATAAAAAAACGCTTGACAATTCTCATTTTATGGGGGATTATTTTTCTATGCAGAGACAACAAAGACGCATTATTATTCTTTCTCGCCTAGGAATCCCGCACGTCGCGGCCGAGAGCCGCTTCGGGGATGTCTGTCGTCCGCTCTTGGCCCCCCCCCCCCCCGCAAGATAGTAAGGTAACTTCTTGCACTGTAAATAATCATCATTATACAAACGGGGCGTCCGGTAAAAACGGCGACTCCTCCCCCGTTTTCTTTCTCCAATTCTTGAGCGTGTTCAAGACTCTGTTTTCTGCGGAAAATCCGTTTCCGATGTACGCAAAGAATATCCTCATGGCTATGGCCAACGGTGTAAACGGGGTGCTGCGCCGTATCCGCGTGAAACGCTATCTCAAGTCCCGCATTGAAGGAGCGCGTATCGTACGCGCGGACGCTGAGTCGTCTAGCTATACGAGATTTCCTCCCATTGAATCCCTACTTCCTCTTTTTTTGCCCCCCCCCCCCATAAGGTGGGCACCCGTACCTGCAAAGAGACCGCCGGCCGCTCCCATGACACCCGGCGCTTTTGCAGACGGTTCAACGCGGGGTATTGCCCCGTGTTACAGATCGGGAATTTCCGCCCGGCTTTATATGTATCCATAGGCAGGGGTTGCGTTGCTGCCCCGCCTTTAAATATGGAGTTAAATTTTAAGGAGGTGTTTTTATGAAAATAAAAAACCCGAAAAACAGCATCCTACTGCTTTTAGCGGTGGGGGCGCTGGTATTGTCCGGATGCTCAGGTGATTCGGACGAGAAGAACGGAGGCGCGCTCGTCACAAGCATAAGCGTGGCAGGCGTGTCGGTAACAACGGTACCGGGTGCGATTCCTAAAAGCGATTGGGATAACCCGGACTTCGACTTGTTTAACCTTGAAACCAGTCAAGTGGGGCAGGTCGTAATCAATGATGCGGATTTGCTCACCGAAGCCCAGATTGTTGTCGCGGCCAGCGCCGGGGCCAAGGTAAAGTATGCCGCCGTCGAGTTTGACCCCCCGGAGACGTTCCAGGACGCTAGCAAGCTTACCCTTTTCAACAACGGCTATTTGTGCATTCAGGTAACGTCTGAAGACGGGAAGTCTGTCAATTACTATGTGGTGGAAATAAGACTGTCGAACACGCTTACTTCTTTGAACAAAGTTACGGTCGGCGGCATAGATGCGACAGCCCTGGGTACGCCGAACGCGGACTGGAGCGCGGCTACGGCCGGATCGGTGGGGTTGAGCGCCGCGACAAAGGATAACGCGGCAGTGACGGTTACAAAAGCAAACGCCAATCAAACCGTTAAATACGCCAAAGTAACCGGCAGCGCAGCGCCGACATTCGGTGATACCGCGACCTTTAGCTTTAACGACGGCGACTTCCTGTACCTTGAGGTAACCGCCGAGAACGGGGTAAACAAAACCGTCTACAAGCTGGAAGTCCAGGTTGGGCGCGATACGACCCTGTCCGCGCTTTCTATCGGCGAGGTTGAGGTTGTAACCCGCGGTACGTCGGCCGCGGCATTGGCGGATGTAACGCCGGGAACGGTTCTCTTTAGTACGCGGCAGCCCGGGGGAGGCTACGCGGTAAGCGTAACGCCCACCGATACGGATGCTTCCGTCAAGTGGGCCGCTGTGGAAAACAACGACCCCAACACGGCCGCATTCGGTACTACTTCGCCCCTCGTGTTTACTGACCAAGGGTATCTGTATGTCGAAGTAACGGCGGCCAACGGCACAACCAAAGCCTATTACAAAATCCAGGTGAACCTGATGATGACCGCGACCATAAACTACGGCAAGCCGGTGATAAAAGCCTCCAGCGAAAAGTACATTGACGCGGCATGGGAGGATGTTACGGAAACCTAC
>JAIRNA010000023.1 GCA_031258305.1 Treponema sp.
CCATGCCGGAGAAGTATTTCAGTAAGATTGCCCAAACCTTCTATCAGGATGATGTTATTTACGACGGTGAAGATTATCCCAAGTTCGGTCCCGGCGGCGACACTAACGGTACCCACGAATTGTACCCGTAGTTACAGAAACAGTCCCCGGGCTTTTGCCTGTGGACTGTTTTCAGAAAATATGGTAAATTTGAGATAAGGATTACTATGAAAAAACAGGTCCGGTATCCCCCGGTTACAAAATGCCCTCATATACTGCACGGCGGGGATTATAACCCGGAACAATGGCTTACATGGAAAGATACTATCTGGCGCGAAGACATGCGCCTTGCGAAACTCGCGGGGATTAACACCCTTACGGTGGGAATTTTTTCCTGGGCAATGCTGGAGCCATGGGAGGGGGAATACCGTTTCGACTGGCTCGACGAAGTAATGGACATGCTGGCGGAAAATGGGATACTTGCGGTACTGGCCACTCCTTCGGGCGCCCGGCCCCCCTGGATGGATAAAAAGCACCCTGAAATACTGCGGGTAAACCGTAACCGTACTAAAAATCTTTGCGGCGGGCGGCATAATCACTGCCTGAGTTCTCCTGTTTACCGCGAAAAAGTTACCAAAATTAACACGCTTCTTGCTGAACGTTACAAAGATCATAGCGCCTTGGGGCTGTGGCATATTTCCAATGAATACGGCGGTGAATGTCATTGTCCGCTTTGTCAGACCCGTTTCCGCGAATGGCTTAAAAACAGGTATAAGACCCTGGATGCCCTTAACGAGGCGTGGTGGACACGTTTCTGGTCCCATACCTATACCGATTGGGAGCAGATAGAAAGCCCCTCGGACGTGGGGGAAACGAACCTGCACGGTCTTAATTTAAGCTGGCGGCGGTTTACCAGCGATCAGTTTATTGACTTTTATGTATGCGAAACGGCCCCGCTAAAAAAAAGTACGCCCGATGTTCCTTGCACCACCAACCTGATGGGACCCTATATGGGCATCGATTCTTTCAAGCTGGCAAAGGTCATGGACCTTGTTTCCTGGGACAACTATCCCAACTGGCGCGGCACGGAACAGGATGCCGCCTGGGAGGGTATGCATATTTCCTTTAACCATGACCTGAACCGGGGCTTAAAGGACCGTCCTTTTCTAATGATGGAATCCTCGCCGTCCGCGACGAACTGGCAGCCCGTGGCAAAACTCCACCGCCCCGGAGTCCACATGCTCCAGTCGCTTCAGGCCATAGCCCATGGTTCGGACTCGGTTCAGTACTTCCAGTTCAGAAAGGGGCGGGGCGCAAGCGAAAAGTTTCACGGCGCGGTGGTAGACCATGAAGGCACGGAGAACAGCAGGGTCTTTCGGGAGGTAGCCGGTGTGGGGGAGCGGCTTAAAACGATGGACCGCATCGCGGGCTGTTCGACGCCTTCCGGCGTGGCGCTGGTTTTCGACTGGGAAAACGCCTGGGCCCTGGGGGACGCGCGGGGGTTCTTGCAGCAAAACACCGCCTACGACAGAACCGTCATAGAACATTATTCGGCTTTCTGGAAACAAGCCGTTTCGGTGGATATTATCGATAGTATCGAATCCATAGGGAGTTTTGAAGGTTATGATATGGTCGTCGCCCCCATGCTCTATATGCTCAGAAAAGATGATGCGGGTGTTTGCGCTGCCGAAAAAATAGCGGAGTTTGTAAAAAACGGCGGTACGTTTGTAACGACGTACCTAACGGGCTATGTCGATGAAAACGATCTTGCCTTTACCGGCGGCTTCCCCGGTCCGCTTAAAGACGTTCTGGGAATCTGGTGCGAGGAAATTGATTCGCTTTACCCCGAAGACCGGAACAGCTTTGCCTGGAACGGCGGGAACTACACGGTACATGAGTTCTGCGAACTTATACACCCGCGGGGCGCGGAAACGCTTGCAAAATACGATTCCGATTTTTACGCCGGAAAGGCCGCGCTTACGGTAAACCGTTACGGCAAGGGCAAAGCGTATTTTATAGCGGCCCGGACACATACGGATTTTCTTGATGATTTTTACCGCTATCTCGTAGACCAATGCGGCGTCAGGCGGGTAATCGAAAGCCCGCTTCCGCCGGGCGTAACGGCGCAGGTAAGGAGCGACGGAAAAACAGAGTATGTCTTTTTGATGAATTTTTCGCCGTCCGCCGCGGCCGTTGACACCGGGTTTGCGGGCAGGAAAGAACTTGCCCCCTGGGAAGTTCTGATACTGGAGCGGGAACGGGACCGCCGGGAATCCGGCGGGGAAAAACAACGGCGTTAAAATGCGGATACGCAGGAGGAATCGTATGGCTAAGGCGGCAAAAACAGCCGGGAAGAAAAAGCCCTGGACAAAAGGCGACACGCAAATCTCTTTTCTGGCGTTGCCTACAGCGGTTTGGTTTTTCATATTTAGTTATCTTCCGATGTTCGGCGTTATTATTTCGTTTAAGAAATACCACATCAACGGCGGTTTTCTACACAGCCTTATCACCAGCAAATGGGTCGGCCTGCATTATTTTAAGCTGCTTTTGAATAATGATGATGTATGGATCGCCTTGCGGAATACTCTGTCCTACAATATCGTAATGCTCGTTGTCGGTACAACGCTTACGCTTACCCTTGCGATCCTTGTTTCCGAACTTTACAACAAACATCTTGCGAAAATATATCAAACGCTGATGTTCTTTCCCTACTTTCTTTCCTGGGTTGTTATTACCGCCCTGGTATGGGGCTTTTTAAGCCATGATATGGGGATCGTAAACGACGCCATCGTAAGATTCGGCTTTGAGCGTCATAAATTTTATATGGAGCCGAACTTCTGGCCGGGTTTTCTGGTGTTTATGAGTCAGTGGAAAAGCGTCGGTTACGGCATGATCGTTTATCTTGCCACCATTACGGCGCTTGACAAGGAAGTATACGAAGCCGCCCTGCTCGACGGCGCTTCAAAGTTGCAACAGATAATGCGCATCACCATTCCAATGATGAAAACCGTTATTGTACTTATGTTTATCCTGAACGTGGGGCGCATTTTCTATTCGGACTTCGGCCTGTTCTATCAGGTGCCGCGTGATTCCAACACGCTGGCGAATACCGTTACAACCCTCGACGTATTCGTGTACAAGCAGTTGATGAGTCCCACGTCGCCTATCGGTATGACCGCCGCCGCGGCGCTTTTCCAGGCCGCGACCGCTTTTGTTCTAACCCTTCTGGCGAATAAAATTGTCAGCAAAATTGATCCCGAATCCGCAATGATCTAACGGCGAATGAAGACGAGGAGGAGGAAAGATGGCGAATCAGATAAAAACGGGAACAATAAACCGCTTTATGCGGGTAAGCAAATCCACCAATATTATTTTTAATATAATAATGATAATACTGGCGTTCATGTGTATCGTGCCGATGCTTTTGGTTTTGTCAATTTCATTTTCGGCGGAGAGCAGCCTGAACGACTACGGCTACCGGTTTATTCCAAAAACCTTTTCTCTTGACGGGTACAAATATATTTTTACGCAGAGCCCCGCAATAATCCGCGCGCTGGGGATATCCGTCTTTGTAACGGTTACCGGAACGATCATCGGCGTTATATTAAATGCCCTGATGGGCTATGTCATTTCGCGCAAAGGATACAAACTGCAAAAGTTTTTTATCTGGTATGTATTTATACCGATGATATTCAACGGCGGACTGGTCTCCACGTATTTTATTATCGGTAATTTTTTGCATCTGAGCAACACCGTATGGGTTCTTATTCTGCCGCTCGCGGTTTCGCCCTATAATATCATTTTGTGCAAGACCTTCTTCAATGCGACCATTCCCGGCTCGCTTATCGAGTCGGCAACCATTGACGGCGCGTCGGAACTTTTAATCTTTTTCAGGATTATTATTCCCCTTTCAAAGCCGGTTCTTGCGACAATCGCGCTATTTCTCAGTTTCGGTTACTGGAACGACTGGTTTACATCGCTGCTTTATATCAACGATTCTAACCTTTATTCTTTGCAGGCCTACTTAAACAAGATCCTGGGCGACATAGAGTTTCTGTTACAGAACGCGAGTTCCCTGGGCGTGGTGCGGCAGCAGATTCTGGCAAACATGCCGAAAGAAGCCGCCCGCATGGCGATTGTCGTTATCGCGGTTATACCGATTGCGTGTACGTATCCGTTCTTTCAGCGTTACTTTGTGTCAGGTTTGACAATAGGCGCGATAAAAGGCTAATCAAGCGGGGTGATTCTAAAATGCAAAAGAAAATCAATTTTTGTCCTGTTTTTCCGCTTGTGTTCGCCGCCCTTGTATCTCTATTTGGCTGCGGCAAAAGCGCCGGTTCCGGTATTCCCACCCTTATCTGGTGGCAAATCGGCTCGAATACGGCCGATTTGGCCCATTATTCCCAAATACTGGGCGATTACACTCAGGAAAAAATCGGGGCGCGCCTGGAGATAAGGCAGGGAACCTGGGCAAACGCCACACAGCGTTTTAACGCGATGATAAACACCGGCGAATATTGGGATATTCTCTTTTCCGACGCAAACACGTATCCCAGTTTCGCTTCCCTGGGCGCTTATGCGGATATTACCGGTCTTGTAAAAGAGGCGGCGCCGGATCTGTATAAGGGCATCCCGGAGGAACTGTGGCGCGGCGTTTCGCTTAACGGAATAATTTACGGCGTCCCGACATACAAAGATTCCGCTTCGACAATGTACGCCTTTTGGGATGCCGATATTGTTAATAAGTACCAGTTAAACATCGAAGACAATTCATGGCAGAATCTTGATTTTAATTTCAAAAAAATAAAGGCGGGCGAAGGGCAGCGCTACTATCCGTATATTATGTCAAAAGGCGAGGTTGATCCTGTTTTTCTGCGCTATGATACGTTTACCTCGTTTTTACACCCCATAGGCGTAAGGAGCGACGACCCTGAACGCCGGGTCGTCTGTACTCTGGAACAGGCCGACGTGCTGGAAGCGTTTTACTATATGCACCACTGGTACGAAACAGGCATTATCAACCCGGACGCGAACATGGTTGATAATCTGCCGAAATACCGTCCGTACTTTATCGCCCAGGCATGGCCCGCGGTCGCGGCGTCTTACGCGACCAGCGCCGGTATTGAACGATACCTCCCCTCAAAATTCTACGGCCCCATACATTCAACCCAGTCCATTCAGGGATCAATTAACTGCATTAGTGTTAATTCAAAATACAAGGAGGAAGCCTTAAAACTTCTTCAACTTGTAAACTCCGACCCGAAATTCCGCGACATGATGGCCTACGGCATCGAAGGGGATCATTTTCATTATGTAACCATGCCGGACGGCAGAAAAGCCGTACACCGCGACAGAACCGACTGGCCCCTTGTTAATTATCAGGAGGGGAATTATTTTATTGAAACGCCGGAAGATACGGTTCCTGCCGGGTATTGGGACGAGGTGAGGCATTTAAATGAGACCGCGGCGGCTTCCCGGCTGCTGGGCTTTAACATGGATATAACCCCGGTGGAAAACGAAGTGATAAACTGCAAAAACACCTGGATGAAATATTATACCGATCTTAGAACCGGCGCTTCGGATCCAGATGTTACGCTTCCCCTGGTAATCGCGGAGCTGAAAAAGAAAGGCATGGATAGGATAATAGCGGAAGTCCAGCGCCAGATCGATGAATTTTACAAACAATAATACCGGTGAAATAATGGAGAATGTATGCTTATTCCAAAAATTGAACAGCGCATAGATCAATACATGGGGTTTCTTGAGAAAAACTCGTACCGTAAGATCGCTGATCTTGAGTTTGAGGTTTTTTCTACGGATACAACATTCCGAAAACCGCCTGAACATGCGGATTGGCAAAAGGTTACAAGCCCATGCCCGTGGGGTAAATCGTGGTACTGCTGGTGGTTCCGCGCCGCGTACCGCGCTCCACGGGGCGGCCGCGCGCTTTTTCTGAACGTAACGCCCAATGCGGATTCTCTTGCGTTTATTGACGGCAGGCCCGCCGGTGCTTTTAACGCTTTCCACAAAAAGATCCGCGTTGAGGCGGACGGTATGGAACATACGCTCCACGTGGAGGCTTACTCCGGGCATCCGCACGGCGGGTGCGGGCCGTTTGAGGGGGACTCCATTGTCGTTAATACCGGAAAAACGCTGGCTGATTTTCCCAACGCCTTTGAGGGCGGTTTTCTTGCCGAACGTTTCGAGGGGGTCTTCTCTCTTTTTTACGATGTAAAGGCCCTTTTTGAACTGAGTAAACAGCTTGATAATAATTCCCTGCGGAAGGCGCATATCCTGAAAGGACTTTTTAACGCGCTTACCGGTACTATCGATCTGATGACCGAAGGCGAAACACTCGGGGAACAGGCCGTAAAAGCCGCAAAAGAAATCGCCCCGCTTCTAAAAGCAAAAAACGGCGATACCGTTCCCCTGATTAACCTTGTCGGTCATGCCCATCTCGACCACGCCTGGCTCTGGCCTGTGGCCGAAACCACGCGGAAAGCCGCCCGCACTTTTTCGAATATGCTGCGTTTCATAAACGAATACCCCGAGTTCATTTTTATTCAGTCCCAGCCCTGTCAGCTTGAAATAATTAAAAGAGAATACCCTGACGTGTTTGACGCGGTAAAAGGGGCTTACAAAAACGGTCAATGGGAACCGAACGGCGGCATGTGGGTCGAAGCGGACTGCAATATTCCTTCGGGCGAATCGCTTGTCCGGCAATTTCTTGTGGGCAAGGCGGCAAACAGGGAAATGTTTGGCGATTACGAGGCTGATACGCTCTGGCTTCCCGATGTGTTCGGTTACGCCGCGGCCTTGCCGCAGATTTTGCGTGGCTGCCGCATAAAGTATTTTGTAACAAGCAAAATAAACTGGAACGACACAACCCGTTTCCCTTACGATACGTTTATATGGCGCGGCATTGACGGTACCGGCGTTAACGCGCTTTTTCTTACTTCCCGCATAGGCGGCTATAACGGCCGGGTGGATCCCCGTCAGTTGATTGCGGACTGGAATGAAGTTCAGAATAAAGAAGTTCAGGACGAACTGATAAAGTCAATAGGCGAGGGCGACGGGGGCGGGGGCACGCTCCGTTCCGATATTGAAATGGCGCGCCGCCTGTCCGACCTGGAGGGTAGTCCGAAATCAGGCTGGACGAAAATTACGCCGGCCCTTGAACGGATTTTTGCCTGTCCCGAAGATCTGCCCGAATGGAACGGTGAGTTATACCTTGAACTGCACCGTGGCACTTACACAACCCAGGCCCGCGCCAAACGGGACAACCGCCACCTTGAATTTGCCCTGCGCGGGACGGAATTTTTGTCGGCCTTGGCCGCGCTGGAAGGCAGGGCGGTTTATCCGCGCGGGGAACTGACCTCCGCGTGGAAAGAAACGCTTACCCTCCAGTTCCACGATATTATTCCCGGCTCTTCAATTAACCGGGTCTATAAAGAAGCCGGGGCCGATTCGGCGCGAATCCTTGCCCGCCTGGACAGCATCGCATCCGGTACCCGAAAGGCGCTGGTTTCAGGCGGCGGGCTGTTCCTGTTTAACGATCTTTCCTGGGAACGGGCGGGCGCCGTAACCGTACCGGCCGCGGTTTTGGGGTCCGGGGTAAAAAGCCTGGGGTCCGCTTCCGGCGCTTGCCCGGTACAGTTCTACACGGACCTGGACGGCGTTGAACAGGCGGCCGTCAGAGTCAGTCTGCCCCCGATGGGCTGGGCGCGTTTTACGGTTTCAGGCTACGGCGCGGACGAAAAAAGTCCTTTTACCTGTAATGACGATCTGCTTGAAACGCCGTTCTTCCACATCAAATTTGATAACCGCGGGCATATTATCAGCCTCTTTGATATACAAAGCGAAAGAGAACAGGTTGCGCCGGGCGGCCTCTTTAACGCCTTTATCAGCGCCCGCGATCTGCCGGTATTCTGGGACGCCTGGGACATTGATTCGGATTATACCCGGCATATTGTTCCAGAGAATACCCTTGAATCAACGCGGGTTGTCTCCGGCCCGCTCTGCATCCGCATCCGCCGGGTTTACCGGATCGGCGAAGCGTCCCGTTTAACCCAGGACATGGTCTGCTATGCGGATATGCGGCGTATTGATTTTGATACTAAAGTTGACTGGCGCGAAAAACGGCGGCTCTTAAAAGTGAGTTTTGATACCGCGATGAGTACTACCCAAGTCCGCTGCGAAACGCAATACGGGCATATTTTTCGTACTACCCACAAGAACCTGCCCCAGGACAGGGCGAAGTTTGAGATTTGCGCCCATAAATGGATTGCGCTGGAAGAAGAAGGGGCCGGTATCGCCCTTTTGAATGACTGCAAGTACGGCCACGATGTGTCAGGTGGAAGGATGCGGCTTACCCTGCTTCGTTCTCCGCTGGCCCCCGACCCGGAGGCGGATCAGGGCGAACAGCGTTTTACCTATTCGCTGCTCCCCTGGGAAGGTTGTTTTAGTGACTCCGACGTCGTACAATCCGCCTATGAACTTAACACAAGGGCCGCCGCCGAAAACATTCCGGGAGCGCCCGTTGAAACAGACGATCGGTTTTCGCTTTGTTCGCCGGACAATCAGGCGCTTATTATCGAAAGCGTTAAAGCACTGGAAGCGGAAACCGAACAAAACCGGAAAAGACTGGTTGTGCGTCTCTACGAAAGTTCCGGCGGACACAGGACGGGAAGTCTCCGCTTTAGCCGCCCTGTCGCGTCCGTTGAAGAAACGGATATGCTCGAAGAAAACGGCCGCGCCGTGCGCTGTACCGGTTCCTGTATTCCGCTTGCCTTTAGACCATTCGAGATTAAGACCCTTCTGGTAAGTTTTTGTTAAAAAATAAGTTAGTTAAGGAGTACTAAAGAATGGTGAAGAATCTGAATATCATCCCCGCGCTGTCATCGATCAGGTACACGGACGGCAGTTTTTTTTGCAAAGGGCTGCCGTTAATTAACGGCGACGCCTGTTTTAAGCCTGAAACGGCGGTCTTTCGTGAGCAGATGAAAACTGTTTTCTCGCGGAAAGATACCGGCGTACATATTATCTTAAAACAATTGCCGCGCAAAAAAGATGAAAAACAGGAAAACTACACATTAACAATCGCCCCCCGCAGTATCACGATTGAAGCCGCTGACGGCGCGGGCGTCTATCACGGCCTCCAGGTGATGCGGCAGCTTTTTATGACCATGGATTCAGGTGGAATCCCCTGCGCCGTTATCGAAGATTACCCGCAGTTCCCGTGGCGCGGCCTGATGCTTGATTGCTCGCGCAATTTTTTTACCGTTGAATTTATCGAAAAATTGATTGACGCGGTTTCAATGCATCATATAAACAAATTCCACTGGCATCTGACCGACGATCAGGGGTGGCGGCTGCCGGTCAGGAAATACCCACTGCTTACCGAAATCGGCTCAAGGCGCTTCGACACCCGCCGCCGAGACGCCTATTACGGCGGCTTTTATCAAATCAGCGAAATTAAAGAAATTGTCGCCCGGGCCGCCGCCCGTCATGTTGAAGTAGTACCCGAAATCAACTTACCCGGTCATACGTCGGCGGTGCTTGCCGCTTACCCCGGATTGGGCTGCACGGGCGGCCCGTACCGCGTGGAAGACCGTTTCGGCGTATTTGACGACGTGCTCTGCGCCGGGAACGACGGCATCTGGGACCTCGCGGCCGCGGTTTTCGACGTAACCGGATCGCTTTTTCCGTCAAGGTATGTGCATATAGGCGGCGACGAAGTAAGCTTCAAACACTGGGCGGAATGTCCAAAATGCCGGGAGAGAATGAAGGAATGGAATGTAAAAGAAGTTTCCGGCTTGCAGTCCCGGATAACGGCAAAACTTGTAACCATGCTTGCGGAACGCGGAAAAACCGCTATAGCCTGGGACGAAGTTATTGACAACAAGGACGAGGCAAAAAAACTTCCCCAAGAACTTGTCATTATGTCCTGGCGCGGCCGTGCGGGGGGTGATGCGGCGGCAAAAATGGGACATCCTGTTATTATGACGCCGAACAGCGACGGCTGTTACTTTGATTACAGGCAAAAAGATTCCCCGGAAGAACCGGGGCAGCCTTTTCCAAAATTATTTTCGCAATTATACGCGCTTAATCCGGTTTCTCCGGGAATGACCGAAAGAGACGTGGTGTTTGTATTGGGCGCACAGGGCAATCTTTGGACCGAATATGTAACTTCTTCAAAACTCGCCGAGTATATGATATTTCCCCGTGTCTGCGCCCTCGCGGAAGCCCTCTGGACGCCCCCGGAAAACAAAAACTTTGAAGACTTTACAAGGCGTTTAAGCACGCATAAGCGCCGTTTGGAGGAGCTGGATCTTCTGTACTGCCGCCATTAATTACGCTGAGAGGACATTAGACCTCCTGTACCTCAGGAGTTTTTACCGTGCCAGGGCTGACTTTCCGGACAAATAACGCGAAGGCGTGTGAACGCCGATAGCGCCTTGAAAAACGCCGCGATAAACGACTACAGTTACAAAGCACCCATTTGTTTTATGGCGGGAGGACGAGTTAGGCGATAGACAGATGCGGCGTTCATGGCTTCCATAGGCGTATGTGTGCAGTAACAAACTCTACTTTTTCACAACTACCCATTTTATCCCGCTGGTTAAAAAGAAAAATTCCCTATTTCTTTTTACTTCACTTTATTGTATAATAAAATGAATTTTTAAATCAGGAGGAATTATGTCTGATTATTTTATGGGAAGCAAGGAATACTTCCCAGGTATCGGAAAAATCAAGTATGAGGGACCAAAGAGTGATAACCCTTTGGCTTACAAGTATTATGACGCTGAAAAGACGGTGGGTGCCAAGAAGATGAAGGACCATCTCCGCTTTGCCATCGCCTATTGGCACAGCTTCTGTGCGGACGGAACCGACCCCTTCGGTGCCGCTACTCATCCACATCCATGGATTGCAGACGCGAAAGACCCGATAGAAGCTTCGGAACACAAACTGGATGCTGCTTTTGAGTTTATCACCAAATTAGGCGCCGAATTCTATTGTTTCCACGACCGTGATGTTGTGTCAGAAGGTGCAAGCCCTGCGGAAAGCGAGAAAAACCTGCAAGTATGGACCGCAAAGGCAAAAGAAAGACAAGAAGCGACCGGTGTAAAGCTCCTCTGGGGAACAGCTAACCTTTTCACTCACCCACGTTTCATGAATGGCGCGGCGACCAATCCAGAATTCGGTATTGTTGCCCTTGCCGCGGCGCAGGTAAAAGCCGCCATCGACGCCACTATTGAACTCGGCGGTCAAGGCTACACGTTTTGGGGTGGGCGCGAAGGTTATATGAGCCTGCTTAACACGAACTTGAAGAAGGAAAAAGACCACTTGGCGCAATTCCTCACCATTGCACGGGACTACGCCCGTAAACAGGGATTTAAGGGCGTGTTTTATATCGAGCCGAAACCCTGTGAGCCGACCAAGCACCAGTACGATTACGATTCGGAAACCGTCATTGGCTTTCTCCGCAACTATGGGCTTGAAAAAGACTTCCGCCTCAACATCGAAGCCAACCACGCGGAACTTGCCGGTCATGACTTTGCCCACGAACTTGAAACCGCGGCCGCGGCTGGATTTTTCGGATCTGTAGACGCCAACCGTGGAGATTACATCAACGGCTGGGATACCGACCAGTTCCCTTCAAGCTACTATGAAGCCGCATTGGCTATGTTCGCTATCCTCAAGGCGGGCGGCTTCACGAGCGGTGGACTCAACTTTGATGCGAAAATCCGTAGAAATTCTATCGACCTATCAGACCTCTTCGAGGCGCACATTGGCGGTATGGACACATTTGCGGCTGGACTCGTCATCGCCCAGCGCATGATTGAAGATGGGAAGATTCAGAAGTTCGTCAAAGATCGCTACGCTTCATTCGATTCGGGAGATGGAGCGAAATTCGCCAAAGGCGAACTCACCCTTGAAGACCTCGCCAGAATCGGTTCAGACTACGGCACACTCGGTTTCTCCAGCGGCAAACAGGAACGCCTCGAAAACATTTTGAACCAGTACCTGCTCGGCTTGTAAAGAAAGAATAGAGAATAGTGTCGTTGTTTAAGTATTTCCTGCAATTCTAATCACTATTCTCTATTTCCACTCACCAGAAAATCTGAATATGTTCCTCGCGTGTACGGTGTTTCATTTTTACCAAGAGCGTTTGTTCTGATGTAGAATATGACCAGCCGGAAGAGTCCCATCGCTCGAAATCGCTGGCCGTGCGATAATCCCTATCGTAGAGTTGAAGACGGATGAATCCGGGCCTTATGCCTCGAATGAGCATATAATGGGTTTCATCCTGAGGAAAAGAGACGGAAATGTCTAACATATTGTTAGTTATCAATGCGGTAGTTACCGAGGATGAGGCGGTCCATACCCAGATAGGTTGAGCGCCCGGCACGATTTGTACCGCGTGAGGATAATTTTCGCTCACCCGTAGTATGCCGTAAAGGATGGCTGCACTGACCCCGTTGGCGCCGGCGGAAAGATTCGGGGTGTCTGTGGAAATCTCGGACACGAGCAATTCTTTCGGGACCATGCCGGTTCTCTCGTCTGTGAGGGAGAGAACCGAGAGGATGATAGAGCGTCCGGCGTTTGCCCATCCTTCGTTACCGGTGATTTCCGCGAAAACGACGAGGGCTTTTCCTAAACGGATGTTAAATTCCATATCCGCGACTCCGCCATTGAAAACAAAAACATATTCTCCATTAGCGCTTTTTCGTATACCCGCGGATACAAGCGATAGAACGCGGATGCTGAATTTTGAAAATGGGTTATCCCTATCCGGGCGGAACGCGCTCCAATCGGCGTATCCTTCGAGAATGCCCGGCGCATTGTCCGGGACCACGGTAGACGGATCAACAAGCAGAATCCATTCGCCCGCACTGTCAACGCTTTTGGTATAGCCGCGTATAGAGAGCCATTCTATCGGGTGTGATTCTTTAAAGAAATCGAAAGACTTGCCGTTTATTTGCTGACTTAACCGATTGGCAGTATCCCTTTGGTCGGACGTTATTGAGCGGAGCGCTATGTCTGTTCTCCCGAAAAACACGGAAGAAACAAAGGTCCGCTCAGTACCGTTCAGGAAAGCCATCGGAATGACCCGCGACTGCCGATATACCCCGCGGGCGAGAGCTTCGCTTTCGTAAGCCACTATCTGCTTTTCATCGTTTGCTATAGTCGCTGTTCTACTCCATAAAGGAAATATTTTATCCCGCCATTGGTCAACGGCCGCATTAAAGGCGGTTTTGTTGTGTCCGTTCTCTATGACAAAATCATTGGGATCGAAGACAGACTCTTCAGACGATTCCGAAACAGAGACAACAGACTCGACATCAGGAAGCATCATATAGGACGCTGATGGATTACGGCCTGTCAGGATGAGGCTTTGCCGTTCAGAGGATATCCGTGCATTACCAAAAGTGTAACTCCCCTTATCGGAAATGACAATAAACTGCCCGTTATTGTTCTGAATACGCGCCGTTTTAAGTGGCTTGTAAGGAATCTCTAACTCGGTGAGGTTATCAATGTTCGCGCTCACAATCAGAGCTTGGTCGTCCTTGACCAAGAAGGTAAGCGTTACTTCCCGTGAACGAAATGATGCGGAGTTATCTGAAACGGTCATACCCTCTATCTGGATATTTGTTTTTTCGCCATCTGAATATACCACACTTTTTCCTAGGTCAAATTCCATGCCGTTAAACACGATGGACAATCTGCCCGTAAGAGTCCGCTCAACTCCGAATGAATCAACTGCGTCCTCAGAGTCTTTGCGGTATTGACCGCTTATCTCGAGGTTACCGATACGTTTAATAAATCCGTTGTATTTGGTGAATTGCATCATCGCTAAGAGAACAAAAGCAGTCAAATACAACACAAACAGTCCGCATATTCGCGGTAATATTGGTTTTCTTATCATGACAATAGTAGTATACCGTAAATCAAGGTTTTTTGCAAACCGTCTTATCACATTTTCTGAGTCGCGCCCTTGAAATTCTCAAAAACAAAGACTTGTCCCTCGTCGTCGGTGTTAGTCATTATCAATGTGTTCTCGTTTTCTTCTGCGATGGAGATTTCTTCAATCGGTGTATGTCCCACTATCTGCTGCTTGAAGTACATATCGGAAATCAAGGACTTCGGGCGTATCCAGAGAGGCCCTTGTCGTGGATCGTCACCGTAGGGGTCCGCGCATATTTTGTTGAAGCCCAAGAAACCGAAGTTCTGGTCGAATCGCTTTTGGACATCCTCGATGGTGACACAACCGGTTTCCCTCATAAAGGTCTTCGAGAACCCGGCATGGGAAATCACCCATCCGTCAACCGCATAGGCGACTCTCAACAAGGGAAGCGCTGTGAGGATTCTTTCCTTGATGGTGTTATGATATCGCCATTGGTATCCAGAATACTCTTCACCATAGGCTATATAGTGCAAATCATGGTTACCCAGACATAGATGAAGACGGCTATTATTCCACGCCGCTTGGATTAATTCGATAAAATTTATTTTCTGGACTTCATAAGGCACATCATAGGAATCCCAATAGTCGCCCACACAGTAGATGTCCGTGAATTCTTTGTTTTCCAAAACTTTCTTCCAAAAATCCCGCCCGTGAATGTCCCCAATCACCGCTTTCATGTTTCTCCCGAAAAGTTCAACTATAATTTCTGGGTACTACAAAACAACACTGTGCCTTGAAGTATCATACTTTCCGCTCTCCATTAATCTAGCATCTTGGATCCTATCATATACTTTTAGTTGGTCTCCTTTGCATCGGCGACACACTGTTTGTGGTTGATAAGAGTCTTCAGAAAATCCGCGCCAGTTCCCCTCCAGCCCGCCCGAAAACCTCCGGCTCGTACATACATTCTGCTTGGGCGGGCGGTGTCGGGTACACGCCTGGCATAATGGTGCGGAAACGGAAGCTTACCTCATCTCTGCCCGCTCCAAAATAATCCCAGTGAAACCGAACCTCGTCATCCAGAATGAACCGCTGAAAACTTCGCCGCCAGTTCCCCCAGCCGTCGTCTTCTTTCTCCACAGGCGGAACTGTCGAACTCGTTACAAAGGTCGCGTCCACGATTTCACAGCCAGAAGGAATTGGTGTGCGTAGAGCAAGGAAGGTACGGGCACGGGAAGTGGAAACCACCACTCTGCGGGTGTATGTTTTTCCCAAAACAAGGTCCCCCTTCACCGTATTACCGTCCTCGTCAAGGGTCTCTGCAAACACACCGATTCCCTCATCCCGCGCTCTCACGAGTTCCGCCGGAATACCGTAACGTAAACTCACCGTATAATAGAGATTGCCTGTGCCTTTGCGTTCGATACGCAGCGGGAGCAAGACATCACGTTTTACATCAGCAAGGGGCGATTCCGCGAAGGATGGGGATGTGGTTACCGGTCCTCCATAGGATTTCCATTCAGTTTTGAGGAAGGATTTCTTGTCAAGCGTAACCGATACCTGCATACGCAAGGGAGTCTTGGACTCTCTATCCGCGATGAAACCAAAAGCCAGAATAGCCCAGAATGAAGATGAGGTATTGTCCCAGACACCCTGTCGCTGACGGTCAAGCAGAGCTTGGGTAAGACGAGTCGTCATATCGTTAGACGGTTCCATCGCGTAGAATAACATCAGCGTAAGCGCATAACGGTCGGAAACGCCGCCCCAAAAAGAAGATTGCTCGTAAGTATCTGTAATATCAACGGTGCGCGTTCCCGGGCGGAGGAATTGCTCGATTCTATCAAGCGCCCGCGCCGCGGTCTTCTTATCGCCGGACATGAACGCGGCTAATCCAGCGAAAGCATAACCTGAAACACCCAGTTCATCGCCTTTTTTGAGGAATTCTCGCACCTTCTCTGTGCTTTTCTCGCCGATAAGCGCCTTAACATAATACCAGTAGCCCTGCAAGAAAGGATCTTTCATATCTTGAGAAAAATCCTTGTAACCGCGTTCCAAGTAATGAATCGCATTAAGGGTTTTTAGAGCGTCTATCTCATCGGGAATCCTATAGCCTTTCTGTTTTGCCAACAGCGCGATGTGTAGAACCCTTATGGATACCAGAATATCCCCTTTATCCCCTCCAGGCCAATAGGGATACGTACCATCATCGAGCTGTTGTTTGGCGATAAAAGCAAGCTCATTTTCTATAGTTTCCCTGAGGTTTTTTATCGGCGAATCGAGCTGGAAATTATCCAGATACTCACCGAATGCTACGAGAGGCAGTAATGCGGCGGTTCTCTGTTCAAGACAGCCGTAAGGGTAGTTCAACAAGTAGCGAACGGACTCCTTGAGATGCGCTAGCCGTGAAGACGCGAGCGTAACGTTCAAGCTTCCAGTTCCTTCCGGAATAAGAGACTGCAGAATAACTCCTTCTTCAACGAAATTATCCTTCGCTTTAGCGTCGCCATCGGCTAAGGTCCCGATGGTGGCAATGGTTTCGTAGACCACCGGACGGTCAATGGTCAGAGATTTAACTATTCTCTCATTTATCAAGGGCGAGCGCAGAGTCCATACGAGTTTTACCTCTCCGGAACTCACCGCCGCCACCTTGAATTGAACTTCCTTCGTCTCATCGGCCAATAGCTGCACAGTTTTAGACGATTCACCATCCACCTCAAGGATGCGCATCGCAGATTTTTCTTCGGTAGTTTCTATTTCGAGTGAAACCTCTGCCTCTATTGATTTCTTTTCGAGATTCGTTAAGATGATGGAAACAGTTCCGGTGTCGCGCCACCTGAATTTACGAGGAAGCACTGGAGTCGCGGTTAAAGGCGCACTTACACGGAGGTCTCCCTCGGCAACACCGAAGTCTCGCTCTCCAAATGCAGCCGCGGTACATCTATATGTGGTGAGGGAGTCGGGTAGTTTGAACTTGACCATAACGGTTCCATCCGCTCCCGCGACGAGGAATGGTTCGAATACTGCGGTAGGCGTCCAATCGGTACGCTCATCCAGCTTGCCTCCGCCAGACGAATTATTCACCGCATCCCCGCCCTGCAAATCCGTGAGCGAATAGGTTACCGGGTCTAAAAGCAAGGAACGGCTGTCTCCACCTCGCACCGCGTAAGGGAAATTCCACGGCGCGTAGAAAAACTCCAGTGGATCAGGCACATGGTAGTCAATGAGGTCAACTACTCCCCGGTCAACAGCAAGAAAAGCGATTTCCGCGTTTGGCACGGGTCTACCCTTACTCGTTACTTTCAGGCGCACTTCTGCTGTCTCTCCAGGCGCAAAAACCTCCTTTTGCGTCTCAATTTCAATCTTATAACGCCGCGTTTCCGTATCAACCCGCAGTTTCACAAGCCCAAAAACACCATGCGGCTTGTCCATGTCAGGATCATAGTAGGTGTTTTCAGGCGGACCAGATCGCACCGAGTAACTGCACAAGGCGACATACACAACCGGCACGTAATCCTCTTTAATGGGAATGTCTATGACGCGGCTAGACCCATCCATTTCAATGATTTTTTCCGAATTATTTTTGAAGATGCCCTCTCTCTCTATGGTCAGCAGGTACTTACCTTTGGGGAGAGGCGAACGCGCCATAAGCTTGGCTGTATCGCCGACCGAGTAGACTGGCTTGTCCGTCGAGAAGTGTATCGCGTCAACATCGTCAGCCCCCCATCGCACCCAGCCGTCTCCGCTTGCATAAAAGCTTACGTGGGTTACTGCCGATCTGCCCTTCGCATCCTTACCCTTAATCCGCACTGACCATTCGCCGCACTTATCCGGCGTGAATGTGATGATTCCCCGCGATTCTTTACCTGTATCAATGCTTTTTTCCTGAACAATTTCCTCGACCCGCTCCCATGACACGTTGATGCGCCCGCCTACGCCGGCTTGCCGCGCCTGTTTCCATTCATAACGGACGAATTGGACACTAAGCGGACCCGTTTGTTTGGCTAGAGAGCCGTCAGGTTCAACCACAGCCCAACTCAAGACTGCGGACTTGCCGGCAGGCAGAAACCACGCAGGATAGGCCGAGTCATTCACATCTGACGGACTCTTTATCTTGTCATTGCCGTTTTCATCGATTCGTGCGCCTATGTAAAAAGCAGCGGGATGAACCGTAATGTTTGCCCTGCTTGCAACTTCCTGCCGTGCAGCGTCTTGCACGGAAACTTCGAGACTGTAGGTATATGCCGCGCCTTCCACCACATCGTCGGCCGTTTTTTGGATAATGGATGCGGTTCCATTAGGTCCAAGAATGCCCTTGTCGCCTCCCATATAGCTCCTATTGTCCGAATTTTCGGGACCAAAGCGCCATTTTCCCCATTTTGCGTTATCTTCCCCTCTGGGTTGGAACCAAAAATTCTCTCGCGTCCAGTGGTACCGATAAGGAGCGCCGGCAAGTGCGCCGCCTGATAAGTAAGATGCCGTAAACAGCATGGAGAGAGTATCGCCATGGTAAAAGGGCGTGTTTGGCACTGATAGGGAAGCCTCAAATCGCAAGGCTTGAAAATTCGCCACGGTGAAGGTACATGTTTCCCAAGCATCGCTATCTCCAACGCGGCCGTAACGGATGGTATACACTCCGGGATCGGCATCTGTGGGGATGGTGAATGAACCGTAACTGCTGCCGTTCTTCGTTGCCATTCCGTTCAGTATGATGGGCGGCTTATCGCTCTCGTAATAGGTTTTCACCTCGACCGTATAGGGACCCGTATAAGCCTGGAATTTCCCCAGTGAAAGCGTTCTGTCCACGCCGCGGAACGAGACGGTTTCGCCTGGTTTGTAAAGCCCTCTGTCTGTGAATAGAAAAATGAGCGGACGGACTTCCTCGGCCGTCCGCGGATCCGCGTAGCCGTCTCTATCAAAGCGCCAAAGGTTATGACTATTATTGGGGATGAATTCCGCGACATCCCCACCCTTTGGCACCCCTCCCTTTTCAACCACCTTGATACGTAGTTGTTCCTGCCTATTGTATGAGTATCTATTATTTTCTGGCGGAGATGGGAATTTCCTCACGAATTCACCGTCCTGAAAATCAAATATTGCGAGCCCCTTGGCATCTGTTTTTCCGGTTATAACTGGCGTTTCGCTGTTGTAAAGCGTTACCTCCGCGTCAGGTACGGGCACGCCTGTTGACAAACGAGTCGCCCACACCATCACGCTGTTGTAAGCGTACCGCGTCGTTATGCCGATGTCTGTCACCTGCACGGTGAGTCGTTGCTCACGCTCCACGTGTCGTCCGTTCCAATCCGCAGCTGAGTAAGCCCATTTTAGTCCTACTGTGCCTTTACCAGACGGTCCCAAATAGGGGGAAAGGTCTTCCATGAAGAAGAATTTTTTGTTGCGGGGAATTTCTTGAACGCTAATCTCCGTTTTTTGGAGAGTTGAGTCATCAGCGGGGGTATAGAGGCTCTCCACCTTACCGATAAATTTTGTGATAAGCGGGGGATTCAGGACTTCCCATGGGTATCGAGGCGGATAAGCCGCTTCCATAGTGTGAAAGCCTTCATCATAAATCGACACGTACCCGTTGGCACGTCCTGTGTAGACCGACCCCTTGCTTTCAGTTCCCAAAGTCCTGCCCCGCGTATCTTTTAGATCAGCGGAAATGGTTACGGTATATCGGGTTATGTAATTCAGAGGCAATCCATTCAGCACGACCACGCTTCCATAAACATTCACGTTCTCCGCGGTCAACGGGGGAAAACCTTCAACCGCGAAGTATTTTTCCGCGCCTTCTTCTTCGACAGCGTAGTTAAAATAAAGACGGATTGGAATGGTCGCGTATTCCCGCGAGCGAGGGCTGGAATACGCGCGAGTTTCGGCGTGTGTGAAAGCGAATGGTTTCAACGTGTGAAAGGTGAAAGCGGAGTTTTGCTTTGCGCCGAGCCAGCCCGGTTTTGAGCGTGCGCCGACTTTGAGGTTGACGGTCAGCTGTGTATCGAGAGGCGGCTCTTCCTTCATGGTAATAAGCACAGATTGCCCGTCTCTAATATTGCTGTATCGGTTATAATAGTAATAATCAATAGTCGATTCTTCTTTCTTTTTATAGGAGAGGATAAAATCAAAAGTTCTATTATTGCCCTGTATTTCGATCCATTTAGCGATTTCGTCTAAATCAACCGGATAGGAGAAAATAACGCTTATATTGCGGGCTAACTCTGGTTCCGCATCATATCGACTTACCCATACGTCCCTCTTTTCAATGTCCCAATTTAACACGCTTAAGCGCTCAGTTTCAAAGGAGAATGTTCTCTCGCCTGTAAGGGATTTTCCACCCAGAGACTTGATGGCGTCTGACACTGTGATGGTATATTTTTGCTGGGGGAGGAATTCAGTCGGCTCAAAGGCGAGGAGTTTCGTTCCGTACCATCGGTAGATCCCTGATAGTTTCGGTTCTATGGTAAAGAAGGCGGCATCTTCGGTGAAAGGTTCGCCGAGTTTCGCCAATGGGACTGCCGCGTGGGAGAATGCCACGTAAATGGACGGTTTCTGGATTTCAGCGGGCAGTTCGCCATGGGGACCGAAAGCCGTTATGGTGAATGGTTCGCTATTTTCGGCAATGGCAATAGTGTCAACGGCATCGGTTCCCGATGGGTCATAATAGGCGATACGGTATCCGGCTAACTCGGCGGAAATCTTGCCGGGCACCGCGGTAGGACTTGAGAATGAAACATCAGCACTTTCGAGGAACGCGGCTTTTTTCACGCACGATGCCGAAAGCACGGCAACACAAAGAAGGAAAGCGTATTTTTTCATAGATAATCCTTTGTCAATTTAGTTTGAGTTAACTCTTCTATGCCTTTTTCAGTCAATGCTTTTTTATACTCATCGGGAAAAGGACTGTCACCTATCATTGCTAATTTCTACGGCTCTTTTGAATTGAATATTAACGCTTACTTTTTTATGCGCATAGGTTTGTCCGGGACCGGCTTTTCACACGCCTGCCCGCCGTCCTTTGCCTTGACGATATCATTAAAATTATATTTAAAAGATATGCAAGAGTCAAGCTGTTTTTAAAAAGAATAAGGTTTGACTATTTTAGGATAAAAAAGGTATAATAGGTACCGGAGAGGAGGAGTGAATGGCAGATATGGCAATTGAGCCGCGGATGGGGCTGACATTGTTTATCATAATAGACAGGGTGTAGCTGCCTCAATTGCTTTTTTGAAAATACCCATTGCCAAAAGGGTAAAAATATGTTAATCTTATGAGAACATTGTCTTGAGATTAAGAGGAATAAAATGCCGCGTGAAAATATTGCGCCCACAAAGAGTAATTTGTTAAAAACGAAAGAAAGACTCGCCACAGCTGAAGAGGGCTACGACCTGCTGGAGCAGAAGCGGGAGATTCTCGTGATGGAACTGATGCGGAAAGTCGAGGATGTGAAGATGCTTGAACGGGAATTGGACGCTGCGGTTGACGAGGCGTATCCTGTTCTCAAGCGGATGCTCATCATGGTTGGGAGGGAGAAAGCAAACCATCTTGCAGAGGGTGTGCGGTATCCGTTTGACGTGCATGAGAAACACTTTATGATTGCGGGAATGAATCTTCCGGGGCTTGAGTCCAAGGCGCCGCGGGCGAAATTAAAGTATTCTCCGGAGAATTCGTTTGCAGAATGTGATGAAACCGTGATAGAATTCTTTAAATTATTAAAGATTCTAACGGAGCTCGCTGCGGTGCGGACCATCGCGTGGAGGTTAGCGCGAGAGGTGCGTAAGACCCAGCGTAGGGTGAATGCACTCGAAAAAATGGTGATCCCAACCGCGAGGGCGACCAAACTTTATATAGAAGCCGCGTTGGAGGAAAAGGAACGCGATAGTTTCTTCACCAGCAAATTATTGAAAAAGAAGGCGGGAAAAGAGTGAAATCTTTATTTTCCAGTATTGTCGTTGCTATCTCGGGGTCCAATGCGTCCATTATGGCAGTAAAATACGCTGTCGTGATGGCAAAATTCTACCATTGCAAGCTGACCGCTGTTTATGTCGTGGATACGGCTACCATAAGACAGCTTACGATGAGCAAAATCTTTGTGCAACAGGAAAGCATAGAGTATGAAAGGAGCCTTGAGGAAAATGGAACGCGGTATTTGACTTTTGTCGAAGAATTGGCAAAATCAAAAGGCGTCAAGATAGAGAAGGATCTCCGCAAAGGGACCGTCTACACGGAAATTCTTTTGGTGGCTGAAGAAAAAGACGCGGACCTCATCATACTTGGCGGGTGGGAAAAGGACAGAAGCGCCCGTGACATCATCGGACACAGCCACCATGAGATTATAGCAAATGCAAAATGTTCCGTTTTACTGGTCAAAGACCCGAATATTGATATGATGTTCAAAAACGCATAACGTTAAAACGAAAGGACAACGGATTATGCAAATGTATCCCCGAATTTGCGTTAATTGCCTGCTTCTTTGTTCTCGACTTTGTTTTTATGATGAATCAAAATCCACCAGACTGCCTTAAGTGCGCTCACTTCAAAGTCACCTGGGAGCGGCGTTTTCCACGCGCTTGCCTTCTCTTCGGCATAAAGTCCCAGACTATGCCCTCGCTGGAGGTGTTCAAGGCAACGGGACGGCATTGTCCGACTTTCGTGGAGAAATAAATAGAAAAGCCTTTCATGAAAAAGGAGGAGTACTATGAATGCTATCATAACGGTCGTTGGTGCCGACAAGGTTGGCATCATCGCCAAGGTTAGCGGTTTTTTGGCGGAACGCGGCATCAACATCGCCGACATTAACCAAACCGTGCTTTCCGGCAACTTCGTCATGATGATGATGGTCGCTATCGAAGAAAACAACTATCTGCCTCTCATAAAACAGGAACTTTCTACGCTTGGCGAGGCGCTCGGCGTGTCTATCAGTCTTATGCACGAAAAAGTTTTTTCGGCAATGCACCGGATTTAGGAGGAAAGAGAGAATAGAGGGTAAGGACGAGGGAATGTCGTTTGAACTTTTTGTAAACTTTCAAATTATGCCTTTATTTCCTCCTCTATTCCTAACGATTATGCTATTCACCCCATTTGAAATAAAAGAAACTGTAGACATGTTTCTACAGTATAAACTCGACATCAGGGCAATTACCCTGGGTGTGTCCCTGCTCGACTGCGCCGCGTCTTCGGGCGTGGAGTGTAGGCGGCGGATTCGGGACAAATTGATGAGAACCGCCGGCAATTTGGTAAGGGTTGGACGGCAGATCGAAACCGAATTCGGCATACCGATTATTAACAAGCGCGTATCCGTAACACCTATCGGTTTGGTCGCGGGTGCTTCGGATGATACGGACTATACACCTTACGCTCAAACACTGGATACGATTGCCTGCGAACTGGAAGTAGACTTTTTGGGTGGATTTTCCGCGCTTGTGCAGAAAGGTTTTTCCGACGGGGACCTGATTTTGATTGATTCTATACCGAACGCTTTGGCTGTGACCAATCGTGTCTGCTCCTCTGTGAATGTCGCAAGCACCAAAAGCGGCGTGAATATGGATGCGGTGCGGCGTATGGGCGAGGTGGTGAAGGCGACCGCCGAGAAAACAGCCGACCGCGATGGGCTGGGGTGCGCCAAGCTTGTCGTGTTCTGTAACGCGCCGGAGGACAACCCGTTTATGGCAGGCGCATTCCATGGAGTAGGTGAAGGCGAGTCTTGCCTCAACGTGGGCGTATCAGGTCCGGGCGTAGTCAAAGCGGCGCTTGAATCGCACAAAGGCGCGAGTTTTGACGAAATCGCTGATGTTATTAAGAAAACCGCATTCAAAATCACGCGTATGGGGCAGTTAGTCGGCATAGAAGCGGCGAAACGGATGGGCGTTCCCTTTGGCATTTTGGACTTATCGCTTGCGCCGACTCCCTTTGTAGGCGATTCGGTGGCGCGTATTTTGGAGGAAATGGGACTTGAAGCGGCCGGCGCCCATGGCACGACCGCGGCGCTTGCCCTATTGACCGATATGGTGAAGAAAGGCGGGGTTATGGCGTCAACCCGCGTAGGCGGCTTTTCCGGCGCATTCATTCCGGTTTCTGAAGACGAGGGCATGGTTGCGGCGGTGCGACGCGGCGCTATCGGCTTGGATAAACTTGAAGCTATGACAAGCGTCTGCTCCGTAGGCATTGATATGGTGGCTTTGCCGGGAGACATCTCCGCGGCGACTATCTCCGCCATTATCGCAGACGAAATGGTTATCGGCATGGTGAACGGTAAGACGACTGCGGTACGCGTGATTCCTGTGCCGGGCAAGAAAGCAGGCGACTGGGTGGAATTCGGCGGCTTGCTCGGCGGCGCTCCGGTTATGGCGGTCAACCCCGCGAAGAGCGAAGCCTTCATCGCCCGTGGGGGCCACATACCGGCGCCGATTCATGCGTTCAGAAATTGACTTTGGAACAGCGTATTACCCATGGAAAAAAACCGGCGCCGATTCATGCATTCAGAAATTGACTGCTGTAGCTGATAGAAATAAAGCTTTTGCGGTAGCTAAAGCTGATCCTGCTAAAGCTAAAGCAAATGTCGAGCTTTTTGCAAGAATAAAGGCTAAATTATAAAGGAGTTTTGTTATGGCAGATAATAAAAAATCCCCGCCGCAGAGCGGCGGGGTATTGAAGATTTCACCTTGAAATATTTGCGTATGCGGGGGAACATATCCCCCGCCCCCTCAGATTTTAACCGCCCCAAGGGGCGGGGAATTAAACCCCAAGGGATTAAAAAAGCTTTAGATGAAGGGAGACTATAAATGGCACTTAAAGTCGTTGTTGAAATAGAAATTGACTTTAAGACCTATGCCAATAATGGCGTACTCTACGCTAACCTTTCCGTGCAAAATATGCTATAATGGCGTCAAATCCATTATAAACGAGGGGAAAAATGAGACAATTCATTCTACAAAAAGCTATCTGTATAATCGCGCTGACGGCATGCGCGAGCAGGCCATCAGCGACTGAGACGGACAAGCAGGCTTCATCGCTTTTGCTTGAAGCCGCTGTGAAAGAGTCGATCGCTTACTTTGTTTCTCAAATCCCGGAAGGAGCAAAGATTGCGATTACGCTCATTGACGCGGAAACTAGTCTTCAATCAGACTACATCTTTGAAGAACTGTGGAACGGGTTCCAGAACGCGGGTAAATTCTCCCTGATTGACCGGAAGAATCTCGCTTCCATTCAAGCGGAACTAACATATCAGGCAGGTGGAGATGTGGAAGACAGCTTCGAACAGTCCGCACAACGGATTGGGCATTTTCTGAGCGCGGAATATATCGTTTACGGTAAATTACGCCCTTGGGGAACCGAATACCGACTTGCGCTTTACGCTTCCCAGCCGGAAAAGGGAGTAAGTATCCAACAGACAAAGAACTTTCCCCTTGACCCGCATTTTCTGCCGGAAAAAACCCTCGATGCGGCGTTACAGCGGGCGGTTTTTGAATTGGGCGCAAATTTGACTACTCGAACTACGGCATCCATGGGACGCATCGGGTATGTCCGTTACCACGCGGCATCTGATTTTTCGGACTATTTGGTAAAGAACATCGCGTACCAAATGTCGAATCAACCCGCCAAATATCGGCTGACGCAAGGCGAGGGAGCCACAGCTATTGTCGAGGGGAATTTCTATCCCGACGCGGACGGGGTTGCGGTCATCCTGCAACTGGTTTCCACAGCGGATTCGTCTATTCTGGGTATGAGCAAGTTTACGATACCGCGGACGGAACTGGACAGAAACCGACTTTCAGTTCTACCGCCGAATACGTCGCTTGCCGATTTGGAGCGTGTATCCAAGGCGATTGCACCTTATACTGGTACGGATAACGCCTTTACGCTTTCGGTTGCGCCGTCCCGTCAAGATGCGGTTTACCATTACGGAGATACGCTGGCGTTCACCGTATATGCGGCGCGGGACTGCTACATCAAGGTAATGCATGTGGACGCGGAGGGCCGTCAGCAAACGCTTTTCCCCTATCCTGGCGAAGACAACTTTGTACGCGCCGGGCAGGCGCGGCTCATTCCCCCTGAAAACAGCGAACCAATTATGCTGACTAAGCCTTTTGGGATTGAGTATATACTCACGGCCGCGTATGATGATCCGTTTGACCCAGAGACGGGCGTTGTGGAGCCTGTGAGCGCGGTCGCGGTCAACCGCGGGCTGGATGTGCGGGGCGCGAGCCGCCCGGGAAAACAAGGCGGCTCAGTGCTTCGTCCATCAGGGACAGCATGGTTTAGCTACACATTACTAGAATAGGTTTTTTGGTGAATTAATGTACTTCTCGATGCGGCGATCGACTCACCGCATCGAGGGTTCTAGTCGGCTTGGGCTTGCATCTGCGTTTCCACAAGTGAGTCGCCGCAAACCCTCCCGTGCTGTGTCCAAATGGCGGTCATCTCTCCGATTTCATCGGCACGAGACGTTTCTAGTCGTACGATGAGGTCTCCTTCGGCAATGGTTTAATGCGCCGTAGAGCGTTCATTCAATGGCTGTTTCATTCCACTATCCGTACGGCGTCTCCGTCCGTTAAGAAATTCTGTCCCTCGAACACGACGCGGTCGCCTTCTTTGAGACCGCTTATCGCCTGAATTTGCGCTTCGCTTTCCAAGCCTATACCAATTTCCACCTGATGCGCCTTGTTTTCTTCGTCAACGATAAAGACGATGAAGGAGCCGTAGGTGTTTATGACGCTGGATCGGGGAACGATGAGTGCGCTATGCCGTGTTTCCGTTACAAGACTCGCTTGGGCGAACATACCCGGCTTTATGCGGGCATCTTTTTGGGTGAAGCGCAGACGGATCCGCATGGTACGGCTTGACGGGTCCAGCGCTGGACTCACTTCGTTCACGGTTGCGGCAAAGAACTCGCCATGAATAGCCTCGAAGGAAACGGACGCGGCAAGCCCTTCATGAATCGCAGCCGAAAACCGCTCTGGCACAAAAGCTTCAACGACCACGTTAGAGACGTCGCCCACTGTATAAACAGCGGTGTTTGCGGAGACCGTATCGCCTGTGTTCGCCAACGCGGACAGGACGGTTCCGGTGATGGTAGATACGACTGGATTTTGAGCGTAAACTTCGCCTGGACGGGACGGATCAACTACGGCCAGAACCTGCCCTTGGACGACCGTTTCTCCGGGTTTGAATCGCATAGAAACGAGCTTTCCGGCAACGGACGGGTAGATAGAAACCTCCTTGCCAGACAGAACGTCTCCGTTTATGATGATACTACTCTCGATGGTTCCGAGCGCGACGGACGTAACCCGTACCGGAATCGTGTTCTGTGCGGCGGTATTCCCGACACTGCGGTTCCGCGCTGTGGTATCTCCACCGTTGGCCGTTCCACGCGGTGCAGACAGCGCGGGTGGACTTGGCTGTTTCTTTTGAACCTGAGAAAACACAATCGCTATGGCGAGAATCCCAGTCAAAGCCGTTAAAATAAGGGTAACGAACCTGTTCTTTCTTCTCATATTCTTCCTTGAACTTTTCCAAGAATGGGGAAAAGCTCTCAATTCTAAAGATAAAACAAAATATTATAGACCTCTGTTACGCGAATTGCGAATGTTTTCGCTTTTAATCGAGGCTGTTTCAAGACCGAGTTTTGAAACTGGCTTATATTGAACAAGTCTATTATATCGAAAAACGACAAGACGGGAAAGGTATTTACTCGAGCGGTTGTTTCAAGGTATACTGGAAATATGAACATACAAAATAATTATATATTCGATGAATCAGGGCGGACTCTGATTTTACGCGGCTGTAACGTTGGGAGTAAAACTCCTTTAGCGTCCTACCCGGCGCCGCTTGCGTCGCCTGAAACCGCATCTTTCGTGGGCAGACCCTTTCCGCTTGAAGATGCGGATGCGCATTTCGCCCGACTCCGCTCGTGGGGTTTTACCTTTATCCGTTTTTTTATCACATGGGAGGCTATCGAACACGCGGGACCCGGCATTTACGATGAGGAATATTTGGCGTATCTCCGAAAGATCCTTCTCATCGCCGAAAAGAACGGTATAAGCGTGTATATGGATCCACACCAGGATGTGTGGAGTAGGTGGACTGGCGGGGACGGAGCGCCCGCGTGGACCTTGGAAAAGGTCGGCATGGACCTAACGAAACTCGATTCCACAGGCGCGGCCATTACGGAACAGGCTTTTGCGGAAAAGGGGTCGGCTATTCCGTCCATGCTTTGGCCCACGAACTACAATCGGTATGCGGCCGCTTCTCTGTTCACGTTGTTTTTCGGAGGTAAGGCCTTTGCGCCGGACTTCTGCATAGACGGCGAGTCGGCGCAGGATTTTCTCCAAGACCATTACATCGCCGCATTCAAGCACTGCTACCGGAGGCTAAAAAATTGCGCGGCCGTCGTAGGCTTTGGTTCTATGAACGAACCCCATGCGGGCTTCATCGGTTATCGGGACCTGAACGGATATAAAAACTGCATGGTGAAGCTCGGTCCCATGCCGTCTCCTTTGATGGCGATGAGCGCCGCATCCGGCTACCGCACCGCGGTTCCCATCTATAAGACTGATTTTTTGGGCGAGAGAGTCATCGGTGAGCAGGTTTACGAGTCCGCTCCTCTCTTCAAAACAGGATTTTCCTGTCCATGGAAGCAAGCCGACTTTTGGTCTGACGAAGGAGGAAATCCGAAACCGACTGGGAAAAACTTCGCTATGGTAAACGGACGGCCCGTTTCTTTTGTCAACGATTTCTTAAAACCTTTTGTAAGGAAATTTGCGGAGCGCGTCAGAGAACAAAACGAAAAGGCGTTTCTGTTTATCGAAGGCGTTCCTATGGGTGAACACCCCGCATGGACCAAGGAAGATGCGCCGGCCGCGGTCAACGCTTTCCATTGGTACGACGGGGCCGCGCTCTTTAGCAAGTTCTTTTGTCCCTGGTTCACAGTAAACGCCAAGACGCGCACGCCCATATTCGGGAGGAAGAACGTTTCCACCTATTTTCTCAGGAGACTGTGCAAGTCCGTTGATTGGACTCGTGAGAAAATGGGAGATATGCCCTGTCTTTTGGGTGAATTTGGATTACCTTTTGACTTGAACAAACGAAAAGCTTTCAAAACAGGCAATTACCGCGTGCATGAAACAGCGCTCTCCATGTATTACGATGCGATTGACGCTCATTTACTCCACTCGACCATTTGGAACTACACTGCGGATAATACAAACGCCGAGGGGGACCGCTGGAACGGCGAAGATTTGTCTATCTTTTCGGAAAACAAACCCCGCGCGGAACGCGGCTGGCTCCGTCCCTATCCTATGGCGACTGCGGGAACGCCCCTACGTTTATCATGGAATTGGAAAACAGGCTGTTTTTTGTACACATTCAAGGCTGATCCTTCTATAGAACAACCCACCGAAATTTTTATACCGAAGGATTATTTAAAAGACACGCCGACAGCCATAGTGGATGGGCCGTTTGAGTCGAAAATAGACATTGATGCCCAGCGGGTTTACCTCTACAACAAAGGTTTCGCGGGAGAAACAACGGTTCGGTTACAACTGACGCGCGTATAACCTCGAAGCGCGTAGAGATGCCCCATTGTCATTGTTATGTATTTTACGCTATTATAGACAAAATGCAACAAGGAGATAAAATGGAATTTTCAAGTTTACAGAAGGCGCGTTACGCGTATAATCCGAAACTTCCCGCCATATTGCGGGAAAAGCTTAGTGCTATCACTATACGGCTAGGCGGATCTCTGGAGGCAATCGACGATCAGGGGGACCTACAGTTGTTTTTCAGAAAAAATTACGGCAAGCCCCTCGCTGTTTTTAGAAAGGGGCCGCATGCGGACCCGGCTTATGTCGGCAGGAAACTGAATGTCGGCGTGGTCCTTTCTGGGGGGCAGGCGCCTGGTGGACACAACGTCATCGCAGGGCTTTTCGACGGATTGAAAAAAGGAAATGAGGAATCGCAACTGTTCGGCTTTTTAGGCGGGCCCGCGGGGCTTATTGAAAACAAGTATACGGTTCTGACGGCTGAAACCATCGACCAGTACCGCAACACAGGTGGTTTCGACATCATCGGTTCAGGGCGGACGAAGATTGAAACGCCGGACCAGTTTGCGGCAAGCCTTAAAACAGCGCGGGAACATGGACTCGACGCTGTTGTTATCATCGGCGGGGACGATTCCAACACAAACGCCGCGCTTTTGGCGGAATATTTCGTGGAAAACGTTTGTCCCATTCAAGTTATTGGGTGTCCTAAAACCATTGACGGGGACTTGAAAAACGAATATATTGAGACCAGTTTTGGTTTTGATACGGCCGTCAAAACGTACAGCGAACTCATCGGCAACATTGAGCGGGACGCAAACAGCGCCAGAAAATACTGGCACTTCATCAAGCTTATGGGGCGTTCCGCAAGCCATATCGCCCTGGAATGTGCCTTGCAAACCCACCCAAACATCTGTTTCATATCTGAAGAAGTCAAAGCCGAAAGAATGTCCCTCTCCCAAATAATCGATCTTATTACGGACGTTGTGGTGAAACGGGCGGATAAGGGCGATAATTTCGGCGTGATTCTCATTCCAGAAGGTTTGATAGAATTCATACCTGAAATGAACAAACTCATCGAAGAATTAAACGATACGATGGGCGTTTACGGGCGGGAATTCGCAAAGATAGACTCTTTTATCGAGAGGCTCTATTTCCTGAACCAGTACCTCTCTGAAACGTCCTACGACCTTCTTAAAAACGTGCCCGTGCAAATCGCCGAACAGCTACTGCTGGATAGGGATCCGCACGGCAATGTGCAGGTTTCCCGCATAGAGACCGAGAAGCTCCTCATCACGATGACGGAAAAACGGCTTGCGGATCTCAAGGAACGAGGTGTTTATACCGGGAAATTTGCGACTTTCGGGCATTTCTTCGGGTACGAAGGGAGGTGTGCGGCGCCGTCTAATTTCGATGCGGATTATTGCTACAGTTTGGGCTTTACCGCATTCATGTTGATTGCAAATGGGCGTACCGGTTACCTTGCGAGCGTGAGGAATCTCTCCGCACCTGCGGAACAATGGGTTGCGGGCGGCGTTCCACTTACCGCAATGATGAATATGGAACAAAGGCATGGTATCAAGAAGCCTGTCATCAAAAAGGCCCTCGTGGACCTCGACGGCGCTCCTTTTAAGGAATTTGCCGCAAAGCGCGCTCATTGGGCGCTCAATACTTCTTACCTGTTTCCAGGCGCAATTCAATACTTCGGTCCTCCCGAAGTCTGCGACCAACCTACCAAAACCTTGATATTGGAAAGACCCATCAGAACATAAATACCTGAGGCGCGCAGCCTCTGTACAGCCTGCTGATTACACCGATTAGAAGCACTGCTAAACCATGAAATCTGTATGTCCACGTAATCAGCGGGCCCGGGTATTCGCAAAAAAGAAATAAAGCTCATACCTCATTTTGTTTAATCTCAGGGGGTTTAAATCCCCGCCACTCTGCGGCGGGGATTTTTTATTAGCGTTGTGCAAGAACGGAAGTTGTTACACAGAATAGTGGATTGACGATACTCTATGAAAAAGGTATATTTGCGTAATGCAAAACAGAGGAAGGGGACAAGGTGCCGTTGCGCTCTGCGCCATGTTTTGGAGCGCGTCCGGGCTTTTCATCAAGCTATTGGACTGGCATCCTGTCGTCATAGCCGGGGCGCGGAGTTTTGTGGCCGCGGTTTTCATACTAGCGGTCAGGCAGATGTTCCCTACACGAGGCAAATTTCGGCGCGATATCTTCAATATGCTTGGTGCTGGCGTATGCTACGCCGGCACCATGATCACCTTTGTTATCGCTAACAAGTTGACCGCATCCGCAAACGTGATACTTCTCCAGTACAGCGCTCCGGTGTGGGCGTGTCTGCTCGCGTGGCTGTTGCTCAAGGAAAGACCATTCTGGGAACACTGGACCGCGTTGGCGCTGGTTTTCGGGGGCATGATTCTCTTTTTTAAGGAAGGACTCACGGGGGGATCCCTATTCGGAGACGGGCTTGCTGTTATTTCGGGAATCTTATTCGGGGCGAACTCTGTATTCATGCGCGCTCAAAAGGAAGGAAACCCCGCGGACTCTATGCTCATTGCCCATATTTTAACCGCCTTGTTTGCGGTTCCCTTCTACTTCATCTTTCCGCCTCTCATCAGACCGGCCGGCGTTGGAGCGATACTTTTCATGGGAATCATCCAAATCGGTTGCGCCTCTCTCTTATTCGCCTATGGCATAAAACGGATTTCCGCCATTCAAGCCATGCTCACGGCATCAATAGAACCGTTGCTAAACCCTGTGTGGGTACTTATGGTTACGGGGGAAAAGCCGTCCCTTTCGGCTATCGCGGGCGGCGCGGTCATTCTTTTCGCGGTTGTGTTCTCGTCACTCGTGGGGAAAAGACGAGCGTTGTTACCTTGATGCGCCTGCCTCGCCCTTGAAATATCCCGTTATTTATACTATAGTATCGCCATGATTGCTGAATGTCAATTACAAGTGCGTACCTATGAGTGCGACAGTTACCAGCACGTCAATAACGCGAACTACCTCAACTATCTCGAATATGCGCGTTATGAATTTCTCAAACAAATAGATTTTGATTATCCGGCCGCGATAGAGGCGGGGTACGGCGTGTTTATCGCCCGCGTAGAAATCGAGTACAAGAAACCCGCGAAGACTGACGATACATTACGCATCATCTCGCGTCCTCTCAAAAAAGGAGCGGCGAGCGGCGTCATCGCTCAAAAAATTCTTCGTGGTGAAGATGAAATCGTTGATGCAAAGGTAACATGGGTCTTTGTCAATTCAAACGGCCATCCTGTGAAAGTACCTCCGCAATGGAATGTCGAAGGCTTACAACCGTAAGACAAGTCGGGGCACCGGAGGGAAAATGTTTGGAGCGATAATCGGCGATATCGTAGGTTCTGTCTATGAATTTCACAATTTCAAGACGGAACGCCCGGAAGAGATTGAACTTTTCAATGCGGAAGCGCGGTTTACGGATGACAGTGTGATGACCATAGCCATTGCGGACGCCATTTTGACGGGCAGAGACTATGCGGACGCGGTTGACGACTGGGGCAACCGTTATCCCTGGTCAGGATACGGAGGTGGATTTGCGCGGTGGCTTAGAGCGAAGGAAAAGAAACCGTATGGCAGCTGGGGGAACGGTTCCGCGATGCGGGTTTCGCCGATTGGCTGGGCGTTTGAAACGCTGGAGGAAACGCTCGTCCACGCGAAACGTTCCGCTGAATTTACCCACAACCACGTCGAAGGCATAAAAGGCGCGCAGGCGGCTGCATCGGCTCTCTTCCTCGCTCGCGCAGGCGCATCCAAACAGGAACTAAAAGCTTATGTCGAACATGAATTTGACTATAATCTCGACAGGACGACCGCCGAAATCCGCCCTCACTACCAATTCAACGAGAGTTGTCAGGGAACCGTGCCGGAAGCCATCATCGTATTTCTGGAGAGCGCAGATTTTCTCCACGCCGTGAAACTCGCCGTCTCCATAGGCGGGGACACGGACACGATTGCCTGCATTGCGGGCGGCATTGCCGAGGCTTTCTATAAGCGCATCCCAACCGAACTCGTCGTCTTTGCCGAAGAACGGCTCACATCACCTATGAAGGTTGTCATAAAAACCTTTCGCGAGCGATTTATGGACGGAGACGTTGCGCTTTGCGGTGATGTGTTTTGAATAACGGTAAAAAACATACAGGCGGTAAAACAGAATCTCAAAACTTCAGTTTTTGGGAGCTATACCCTTGATTTTTTTTAAGCTTGTGGTATACTAATGTACAAGAGGATATTTTTAGAAAATGAAGCGCATTTCCATTGCTAGTATTGCACATTCTCAGATGGTCACGCGGTACGTCCACACCGAGTCGGTAGCCGCCATTCCTCATGGCCCCCCCCCCCCCGCCCTATATTTATTATAGAACAAGACGATTACCACCCATTTATTTTCTCTGCTTTCTTACCATTCCCTTGTGTATGGAGGAAATAGTTTTTATTATTCTCTGCTTTAGGAGGCATGTATGCTTGAGTATTATTTAGAACTAAACGAGCTTACAGACAAACCGGATGATATGCGCGCACAAACCGTGAACGTCGTATCAATTAACCAAGATGAAATCGCGAGGCGTATCCTGAAGAGCGGCGCGGGGCTCACCAGTAGTGATATAGCGTCTGTCCTTGAGGCCGCGGTACAAGTGGTGCGGGACGCATTGGAATCAGGCGAGGCTGTTACGACACGGCTGTTCAACGCCTTTCCCAGCATCCAGGGCGTGTTCACCGGCGCGGAGGACAGTTTCGACCCGAAACGGCATAGCGTCAAGATACACTACTCTGCGGGATTAGGGCTGCGCGACGCGGCGGAACAGGTGAAACCAAAGAAGGTATTGCCGGGGCAGACGGGAGCTATCATTACGTCGGTGACGGATGTGAAGACCGGCTCGGTGAATAACCTGTTGACACCTGGGCGGACGCTCCGCATCCATGGGAGCAAGCTGAAGCTACTGGGAGAGGATACGGCGGTAGGCGTTTATTTTATCGGCGCGGACGGGAGCGCGGTAAAGGTGGATTTGAGCGATATAGTGGAAAACAAGCCCGGAGAGGTAATAGTGATGATACCCGCGTTAGCGGCCGGGGAATATTCGCTCAGACTGGTAACGCAGTTTGCGGGGAGTGGGAGTCCCGCGAAGAAGCCGCA
>JAIRNA010000029.1 GCA_031258305.1 Treponema sp.
AAAGACGAGGCTGTTGAAATCCCGGTACATCAAGCTGAAGTTGACTTTGAGGAGAAAACCGGTGCGATAGAGGCTGTCAATGTGGGCAAGAGGCGCCGCGGACGGCCGGCGAAAGTTGATCCAGAACTTATAACCGCTGTTGCCGAAACCATCAAGAAACGCGAGATCAATGTCGCTGAACCCGTTAAAGACGAGGCTGTTGAAATCCCGGTACAAATCAAGAAAAAAAGAGGAAGGCCCGCAAAGAACAAGTAGACTTAGTCAATGTTGTAAGGGCGAATGATTATTCGTCCTTACCCCTCCTTAAAAAATAAAATTACGCTTACAAATAATATTTAAATACCACGATATCAATGTTCCGAAAGAGAAAAGCAGGATTATTTTAATATTTATCCGATTTAATCAATTTATCAATCTTGTTAAAAATTGAGCCAGTTTCAAAACTCGGTCAATTTTGGAAGAGCCTCAATTAAAAAAAACTGGCGCTTACACCGATCTTTAAGAGCGATACAAACGTCAGTTCTTTTTTAATAATGCCGCCAAAGGGAATTGAACCCTTGCCACAAGGATTTTCAGTCCTTTGCTCTACCGACTGAGCTACAGCGGCTTGTCAACACACCATCTCTTTCAGACCGCTTGTCCTAATCGTGATTGTAAGAAAAATATATAACAATTCAAAAAAAATGTCAAGTGGATAAAAAAGGGAAAATATAAAAAATGTTAAAAAGTTCACGATGAATTTCGAAAGATATGATAACATTGATAGGAATTTAACCAAAAGGTAAAGTTTGAAACGACACCTTTGTGATTGTGGAATTATTATTCCCTAGGTTTTGTATAAGTGAGATAATCACATTCAGGATAATTGGAACATCCGTAGAATTCGCGCTTTTTTTCTTTTGTTCTGCGTTTCACAAGGTTGCCACCGCATTTGGGGCATTTGCCTACAGGAATAGGTTTAGTGTTACGGCAGGCAGGGAAGCCGGAACAAGCGATGAAATAGCCGAACCTCCCCAGCTTCTTCATGAGAGGCTTGCCGCATTTCTCGCAAAACTCGCCCGTAGGTTCGTCAAGAGAACCTTTGCACGACTCGAGCGTCTTGCCTACCTCCTCAACTCTCTCTTTAAATGGATACCAAAAATCCCGAATCATATCAGTCCATCGTAATTTATTTTCTTCGACCGTGTCGAGTTTACTCTCCATATCCGCTGTGAATTCCGCATTTACCACGTTGAAAAAATACTCCACCAGCATATCGTTAATGAGCCGCCCCAGTACCGTCGGCACGAGCTGTTTGTTGGAACGCGTCGTATAGTAACGGTCGAGCAGGACGGAAATGATGGGCGCATAGGTCGAAGGTCTGCCTATGCCTTTTTCCTCAAGGGTCTTGACAATCGAGGCATCCGTATAACGAGACGGCCCTTGCGTCCAGTGTTGTTCCTTGTGGAAGTCAATAAATTTTACTGCGTCTCCTACCTTCAGATACGGATAAGCGATGTTTTTTCCCTCAACTGACACGAGAAATTTCAGTACTTTCAGAAAACCTTTTTGGATGACCTTAGTGCCTGACACCCGGAAAAGTGCCGCCCCAGACTGAATGTCTACGCTCACGGTTTTTGTCTTGGCATTGTTCATCTGACTCGAAACAAAGCGTTCCCAAATGATTGAATAAAGCCTGAACTGGTCGCGGGTTAGATAATCTTTCATATGCTCCGGGGTGTAAGTCGTGTAGGTCGGGCGGATAGCTTCGTGCGCGTCTTGCGCCTTAGTACCTACCGTGTATTCGATGGGCTGGGGCGGGAGATCTTCTGGGTAATGTTGTTCAAGCCATTCGCGCGCCTCGGACAATGCGGAACTGGCGATACGCACCGAGTCGGTCCTCATATACGTGATAAGCCCCACGCGGGACGAACCTATGTTGATGCCTTCGTAGAGCGTCTGTGCAATTTGCATGGTTTTCTTGCTGGTAAAGCTGAGTCTGTTGGCCGCGGTCTGCTGAAGCTGGGACGTAGTGAAAGGCGGTTTAGGCCTTACGGATTTTTCGGTTTCGTGGACCCCTGTTACTTGTCCGTTAATGCCTTTGACCGCGTCTATGACGATTTGAACGTCTGATTCGTTCTTGAGGTCAGGCTTTTCACCTTTCCATTGAACAAGTTGCGCGGAAAACGCGGCTTTTCCTGCTTTACAATCCACGTTCAATGACCAGTATTCCTCCGGGATAAAAGCCTCTACTTCTTTTTCCCGCTCGCAGATGAGGCGCAACGCCACAGATTGCACCCTGCCGGCGGAAAGCCCGTTTTTTACCTTTTTCCAGAGAAGCGGGGAAAGATTATAGCCCACAAGCCTATCAAGTACGCGTCGGGCTTTCTGGGCGTTGACCTTTGCCTCGTCAATGGCACCGGGATTGTCGACGGCGGTCTTGATTGCCTGTGGAGTGATTTCGTTGAAACTAATGCGCTGTATCTGTGCGTTGGTCTTGGGCGCAATGGCGTTGGATAAGTGCCAAGCTATAGCTTCGCCTTCGCGGTCGTTGTCGCTTGCCAGCAGAACACGTTCTACCTTCTTTGCTTCGGATTGTAATTCCTTTAGGAGCTTTGCCTTGCCCCGAACTGTGATGTATTCCGGCGTAAAGTCATGTTCCGTATCTATGGCAGTCCGCGACCTGGGTAAATCAATAAGATGTCCCATTGACGCCCGAACCTTAAAATCGGGTCCAAGATATTTTTCAATGGTTTTTGCCTTTGCAGGCGATTCTACAATAACTAATATTTTTTCCATTCTTTTCCCTATATTTTCTAAGTTTTAGAAGGAAAAGTATGTCTTTTTTGGTGAATTTTGTCAATGGACAAGCTCAAGGATATTCGTTTAGACAGATTGACACAATATCACTATATCACTATCTTATTGGCATGAATATTTTAGCTGAAGAACTCAACAACACGCTGAAAGGCACGATAGCCGGGCGTATGCTCTCGAAAGTGGGACGGCGGCTCTATTTCCCGAAAGGTATCATCGCGCAATCTGCGGAGGCAAAAAAGGTAGCGTTCAAGGCAAACGCCACCATCGGCATGGCTTTTAGTCATGGTTCACCCCTGCTTATGTCGGTTATAAAAGACGCTATGCCCGTCTTCAAACCCGCTGAAATAGTCGCATACGCGCCTACCGCGGGTATAGAAGAGGCGCGTCTCGCATGGAAAGACCTCTTGTCCCAAAAAAATCCCTCCATAACGGAGCATATATCGCTCCCTGTGGTCGTGCCGGGACTCACCGCAGGCATTTCTCTCGCATCTGCGCTTTTCCTTGATGAAGAACAAACGGTCTTGGCAAGTGATCCTTGCTGGGATAATTATGAACTCATTTTTCAGGAAAGATACGGTGCGTCCTTGAAAGAAATTCCATTCTTTAACGGCGGACCGGGTCTCGATATGGACTCCATCGAAAAAGGGGTGCGAGAACAGGCGAAAACCGGCATTGTCCGTATCATCTTAAATTTCCCCAATAATCCTTCGGGCTATTCCCCGACTGTTGAGGAAGCGGAAAAACTTATCGGGCTGTTTAAAGATGTCGCGGATAAGGGCGCGGATGTGCTTATTCTTTGCGATGACGCGTATTTTGGACTTTTTTATGAAGACCATATCATACAAGAGTCAATATTCTGTCAACTCTCAAATTTACACGAAAGAGTCCTCGCCGTAAAAATCGACGGCCCCACAAAAGAGGATTATGCCTGGGGCCTGAGGGTGGGCTTTATGACCTTTGGGTCAAAAGGGCTGACCGCGGTTCATTACGATGCTTTAGTGAAGAAACTTATGGGCGCGATACGGTCGGCAGTTTCCTGCGCTAACACGCCAGCCCAATACCTTATGCTGAAGACGATGAACGATCCACGCACACCAGCGGAAAAAGACACATACTTCAACATTTTGAAAAACCGTTATCTCGCTGTGAAAAAATTTGTATCCACTCGTCTGGAAGACAAAAACCTACACGCCCTTCCGTTCAATTCAGGCTATTTTATGAGTTTCTATTGCGCGAGCATCAACGCCGAAACCTTGAGGCAACGCCTACTCTCAAAAGGCATAGGCTCCATCGCCCTGGGTGACGCCTATCTCCGCGTGGCTTTCTCCAGCATCGAAGAGGAAGACATCCCCACCGTGTATCAGGCGATATACGATGAAGCGGCCGCTTTGGGAGAAAGCGCGTAGAAGCGGGGAGTCGGGGATTTCAAGCTTTGTTCACTTATAAAAACCCCACTCCCCCTACTTTTTCTTCGCATCGCCATGAAAAAACTGCATTTTATAGGGGAGATTTTTCATAGTCTGCATAAATTCGTGAATTTCCCGTTCTTGCGTATGCCAATACTTATAAAAAGCTTGTTTTGAATAATATATGGAGATGAATCTCTGAAATATCTGAGGAAAATGTTCTTTAACAAGGGCGAAGACCCTCGATCTGAAGCCGCCGCGCAGATTCAGATTTTCAAATCCGATATAAGCGGCGTATTTTTCAACGGACTTTACAATGGCCTGGTAATCCGAAAAAAGGGGGAAAACTGGAGAGATGAAAGCGAAGACCCTAATACCCGCCGAATGGAGGACGCGCATGGCTTCTATACGCTCCGAAGGAAGCGGGGCAGCCGGTTCGGTAATACGGGCGATTTCATCACTCACTGATAGAGAAAACCCTACCGCTATGTTTTTCATCCGCGATAAAATGTCAATGTCTCGCAAAACTATGGGCGATTTGGTGAGTATTTCTATATGAGCGAGACTGTCCGTCAGATGCAGCAGAATGGAACGAGTTTTTTCAAACTGCTTTTCAAAATGATTATATGGGTCGGTTGCGGAGCCTATCAAGATGGTCTTGTCTTGGAATTTGTCGGTTGGAAAGTCATAGTTTTCTTTCACATCAAGAAAATTGCACCATTTTTCGTCATTGTGTCCGCTGAAACGCGCCATAAATTCTGCGTAGCAGTACACGCATCCGTGTGTACAGCCTATATAGGGATTCACTGTGTAATCCGCACTTGGTAGCTTCGTTTTTGTGATGATGTTTCGTGTGTTCACGTGTTTCACGTTCATCTGGTTCTCCTTATGGATGTAGGGGCCGCACGGAACGTCCACGCGCCGCCTGTTTGATTGGACGCTGTAAGAGGAATAACGACTTTGGCACCGCGTATCGTGTTACCGAAAAGTTTAGAGAAAAATGACTGTCTTTTCCCACAAACTTCCAAAACATAAAACGCCGACAGGAAAGTAAGAATTGCCTTAATGTTGCAAACAAAAACCAAAAATGATAATAAGGACGAGAGGAGCGACTCCTTTAGCGTCTCGCGTAGATGGTTTGATAACAAAGTTGATAACAAGGGCGGCGAAAGTCCGAAAGCTTCCATAACTTGCTCAAACAGCTTCGCAAGGGAGGTTTTATGGTCAGCCTCCCTTACCGGACTTGCTTCCTAACCGCTTCAGAGCAAAGCACCCGATTGCAAATAGTCCGTCTTTATTGGAGTATAGCATATTTTCAAAACAAATTGCAAGCATCCTCTTACGAGATGGTTGAATGGCGTCATCCATATTTGAAGAATGCATCAAAAAGGCTAGGCGTTCTTATAATACTGTTGAATTCTTTTGATATACGTTATTTCGTCTTCCTGCAACAACATTTCTATTTTATCCTGCAATGATATACCGTCAATACCAAAACCAGCAGCATCCCACCCAGAGATTTTTTGCCTCGAAAAAAGTTCTATACGTGTTATATCCCCAAAAAGTTGCACTATTCTATCCCGTACGACAGGTGGTTTTACCGAATGTCCCATCCGAGAGTGCATTACAATTTGAGGTACCGTTTTATCAATTGATTTTATATATCCGTGCATACCCAAAAGGCAAATTTCAATATTTGATTTTGTATAACTTCCCATACCACGCAACGGCTCGCCATTTATTTTTATTTTTACCCACGAAAACGCACATGTTTTATACTTGAACCCCCATGCTTCCATAACTTTGAAAGCGTCCGGTAAAGCCGGCATTGTCGCCCATAAAAAAAGGGCGCAATTTTTGTCGCGCAGTTTTTTTACATTAAGCTTACAAATTTCATCTGTGGTCATTGTTTGGTAATGTTTCTCTGGTGCAAAATGTCCACCATTCTTCCCTGTGCCCCATAGATATTTCCACGGCGGATCCGCATAAATAATCTTGTACTTCATACTAGAAATATAAATTATATTAATTTTCGTGTCAATGGATGTACTAAATTTGAGACTAAAACAACAAATTTCCCACGTCGAGCAGCTTGGGATGAAAAACATAACCAGACTGAGAAACCGACAACGAATCGCAATAACGGGAAACCGAGCAGGGAATTTCAGATAGACCGCGGACAGATAGAGATTTCGGTTCCTCGTGACCGGGAGGGCGTCTTTGAACCGCACGAGATATCAGGCGCACCCGAAGTTGCCACAGAGTTTCGCGGGTTTGACGACAAGATTACGCCCCTGGGCTTACCACCCGGCAGATACAGGAGATCTGAAAGACATTTCATAAATTCATATGCTAAATATTCAAAAAGATTGCGCCTCACAATGCCGTTGCGTTCTCATTATTATCTCTCCTCTGTATTGACATAAATTGTTTAATGTATTAGCCTCATAGAGGATATGAAGAAAATCCGTATCATAGCTTTTTTAGCGGCGCTTTTAGTGCATATTAGTCTTATGGCGGTCTGGCGTCCCGAATTCCACGCGGAACCGGAAAAACAGAAAGAAAAGCCCCAGGTGATAAAATTGATTGATATACAGGAATTTCAGCCGCAGGCGGTCATTCCGCCGATGCCGCCTCCACCTAAGCAGGTTCCTGTGGCGCGAAAAACCGCCGAACAGATAGTTGAAACCGAGGAACCTCCGCCTGAAACGATGGAACAGTCCGCATCCACCGCTGACTCCATAGTACCAGACCATGTTGATATCGACAGGGGAGCGTCTGATGTTGATTACTTGCCGCAGAACAAAATATCAGAAGTGCCCAAAATAGACGCTGACTTCATACGGAACAACCTCGTTTATCCGACCATTGCCCAGCGCGCAGGCGTTGAAGGAAGGGTCATTTTGGAGCTTTTCATTGATAATAAAGGGGAAATTCGTCACATAGGCATCTTGAAAGAAGACCCGCCGGACAGAGGTTTTGGAGAGTCCGCGATAAACGCCTTCAGAGGTATAACGGCTATTCCTGCGAAATCAAATGGTCAGGCTGTGGCCGTGCGGTATCGCTATCCTGTACGGTTCAAGATTAGCAAATGAATCCGCCGACGACAAGCGGTGCGGAGTCAGGCTTACTGTTGAACCATGTAGACTGAATCGCAAAAAGGAAATAGAAAAAGCGATGAATAGAAATATTTCTGGGGAAGGATACGATGTAAAAGTTTCAAACTGCTAAAAAGGCGCCGAGCAGAATCGAACTGCTGTATAAAGGTTTTGCAGACCTCTCCCTTACCACTTGGGTACGGCGCCTAAATCGTTATTACTATACAAAAATTCAGCTTATTTGTCAAGAGATTTCTACTTTTTTTTAATAATTTTCAAAACAAAAAGAATGTCTTTAAATTGGAGAACCTCGATTCGTAACTATTGAATAAGAACAACTGTTTATGTTATATTATTAAAGTGGTTTTAATAAGGAAGTTCTAAAAAATTTAGTTTTTAGACGGCTTACGCTACGGTATGCCGTATTTCCCGATAAAATCATATTTCAGCTATTATGTATTGAATTACTGAAAAATCCGGACCGTCTCTAATAATCGGGTTGTTAGAGATGCCCAACAGGAGATGTTGATGTATAAAGCGATAGCTTTTTTTTTAATAGTTTTTTGTTTATGTCCTGCGGTTGCCCAAGACGATGAAGAGATTCCCATTGAAGAATGGGATGTCGGAACGCCCTCTCTCTACTCAAACGGAGAGCAAAATTTCGCTATTTCGTTGGGGATTGTTATACCGCTTCTCTTTAATGGAGAAGACGGGAAAGTTACGAATAACGTTAAACTAGGCAGCACTTTGGCCCTCGCGTATAATTACTATCTTGCCTCGCATTTCTTCTTAGGTGGTGAGGTAAGCGGTATGTTTGCGGCTACCATAGGGGAAAATATGCTTTTTGTAGTTCCCTTTGGACTTCGGGTCGGGTACGAGTTCGTTCTCAAAAAATTTGAATTCCCCGTTTCCCTTATGTTCGGCGCCGCGATTCAAAAGTACCTCGAAACCGATTACTTCGGTTTTTTCCTAAAACCTGCGGTTTCGATTCTTTTCAGATTCAATCCCGATTGGTCTTTTGGGCTAAACACCGCATGGTGGATAGTCCCTGAATGGGTCAAGGAAAGCAGAAAAAACATAACAGGACATTTCTTTGAGATAACGCTTTCCGCAAAGTATCACTTTTAAATGAGGATGTAGGGAATAGGATATGGAAGTAGAGCTGGTAGTCAGAAAAATATTGCTTGAAATGAACAAATTTCGTATGCCGACAAACTCCTACCCCAAATCCCTTTAATAATAAGGTAAATTGATGATAAAGAGACTTTTTTTGATATCTTTGACCGTCCTGATGTTTTTCTCCTGCGACCAGGACCATATTTTCTATAAAATTTCACAGGAAGTGAAGCCGACTGACCCCAGAATTATGGGGGGGCCGACCGCTATCGTTCAATTAAACGGTACATTGTACTGCTCGAGTAGAATGGATATGATCGTGCATATCTACGAAAACGGCTCGTGGAGTACATCCTCGCCGGGTGGTAAAATCCTCGAACTAGCGACCGACAGCGTAAGCCTGTTTGCACTAACCGGCGAGCCGATGGAGACTACCTCTCTTAAAAAGTACGACGGTTCCGTGTGGACGGAATTCGCGCATGGAAATTTTGAATCCATAGCGGGCGCGGGAGACGGAACAGACGGGCTGATATTCGTAGCGACAAAAACTACAGTGGACGCCTATGATGCAGGCGGCTTAAAGTGGACAAAGAGTCCGGGTAATTTGCTTATGGGCGCTGCGTATCTTAACAGCATCTATTATCTCGCTATTGCCGAAAAAGGCGTTTTCACCTATGATGGGACGAATTTCTCTCCTTCCGCCATTTCCATCCTTAAAGAAGATAAAGAAGAACCGAGCGGCGTCGTTAGCGTCTCCGAAGACAAGAACACGGTCGGCATCCTCGCGGTGGGGAACGAAGTGGTCGCGGTTACGAGAGGCGGTGAAATTCTGCGAGGCGACTTAAACGGTTTCAAAGTTGCATTATCGTCCGGTTACTATCTCACCGGCGGCATGGGGTTATGGACAGATGGGTCGAATAAACTTCTCCTCATCGGACTTCAAGGTTATTCAACATCTTCTGGACTTGGTTACCGAGAGATTGTTCTTGAGGGAGACGCTTTGCAGGAAAAGATCAGCCTGTTTAAACCAGGTTCTCATTCACCTTCAACTGTTTCAAATGAGGATAAATACGATTCCACCATCGGAATACATGGTGTTACCGACATTGCCCAAGCCCAAGATGGCACGCTCTTTGCGGCAACCACTAAGGACGGTCTCTGGTCTTACCGGCACAGAGACGGGGCGGATGTGTGGAACGCGGAAGAGTAGGGAAGGCTGTTAGTAAGTGAAGCTTGTTTGTTTTTCGCAAATTTCGGCAATAAAAATCTACTCCTAATAAATAAAGGAGGTATTTAATGACTTTTTCAATCGCTTTAGTGCCAGGAGACGGTATTGGACCCGAAGTCGTGGAGCAGGCAGTCGAAGTACTGGATGCGGTAGGCGACAAGACAGGACATGTTTTTAACTATGTGGAACTAGAAGCCGGTGGATGCGCTATTGACAGCACAAGTGAACCTCTGCCTGCGGAAACACTGGAGACCGTCAAACAATGTGACGCCCTTCTCCTCGGAGCCGTCGGTGGTCCTAAATGGGAGTCCCTACCCGGTCATCTGCGCCCGGAACGTGCGCTTCTCGGACTACGCGCTGGACTTGGTATGTTCGCCAACCTGCGTCCTGCACGGCTCTTGCCCCAACTACGGACAGCTTGTCCTGTAAAAGACGAGGTTCTCGTCAAAAGTAATGCTGACGGCAAGCCTAAATTCGACATCCTCATCGTGAGAGAACTTACAGGTGGACTTTACTTCGGTGAGCGCGGGCGTAGCGCTGATGGTAAAACTGCCTTTGACACAGAAAAATACTCATGGATGGAAATCGAGCGGGTTCTCCGCGTGGGTTACGACGCGGCAATGGGGCGTGGTAAGAAAATCTGCATAGTGGACAAGTCAAATGTGCTCGAATCCTCCCGACTATGGCGCGAGGTTGCGGCCGTTGTGTCAAAGGATTATCCGGCTGTTGAGACGAATTTCCTCTACGTAGACAATGCGGCAATGCAGTTGATTCGCGCTCCAGGGCAGTTTGACGTGATAGTTACCTCTAATCTTTTCGGCGACATTCTTTCTGATGAGGCGTCTGTTCTTACCGGCTCTATTGGAATGTTACCGTCAGCCAGTCTCGGCGCTACGGTAGACAAGGGATGCAGAATGGGTATGTATGAGCCGATTCATGGGTCTGCGCCTGACATTGCAGGCAAAGACAGCGCCAACCCGCTCGGTACGATACTTTCGGCCGCGATGATGCTCTGGTATTCTTTCGGTCTTAAAAAGGAAGCCCGACTTATTGAGAACGCGGTTGACGCGGTACTTGATTCAGGCTTACGTACCGTGGATATTGCGGGTAGAAGCGAGAGAACGGCCTCCGAGGAGATAGTCGGTACACGTACCATGGGCGCGGCTGTCGTCAAGGCCGTAGAAAACGGAGAATAGTTTTAAGTAAACAGAGCAATTCTTGATACCATTCATTTACCCACGCAGAATTTGCCGAACATAGTTTCCAGCATATCGGCCGTTGACACTTGTCCCGTGATTTCGCCGAGCGCATCTACCGCTATCCGCACAAGTGGAGCGATAATGTCGAGCGGCTCCTTTTTTTCGGAAAGCGCGAGAGCGGAAGATAAAGAGTCAATCGCCTTGTCAATGAGGGCTTTTTGACGGACAGATGCAATGCCTGCTGTTGTCTGAGACGCGCCTGACGAAACGCACAAGGCTTTGGCTAGAGCCTGCACCAAATTGTCAAGCCCTTGGCCGGTTTTCGCTGAAATGAAAAGACGTTCGGCGCTCTTCTTTGCCACCAAGTCAGCCTTGTTGAAGACGGTAATAACTTTGCCCGCGTCCCGTACATGTGTGTGATGGAAATGGGCAAGAAAAATCTCGTCTTCGGCAGTCTGTCCTTCTGCACCATCAATGACGTAAACCATCGCATCCGCTGATTTTGCCAGATCCTGAGCGCGCTCCACGCCTATTTTCTCAACCGCGTCTTCCGTTTCATGCAAACCCGCAGTATCGATGAGCCGAATCGGGATGCCTTGTACCGCGATGGACGCCTCGATATAGTCGCGGGTGGTGCCTGGCGCGTCCGCTACAATGGAACGATCCTGTTTGAGTAAGCGGTTGAACAGACTAGATTTTCCCGCGTTAGGACGTCCCGCAATGACTACGGATGCTCCATCCTGATAGAGTCGCTCCATACAGAAAGACTCGGCAAATTCTCGCAATCGCCGAAGGCAGTCAGCGGCCATCGGTTTTTTCGGCAGAGCGCCCGGTTTTTCGCCTTCATCCACAGAAACCTCGTCTTCGGAATAGTCCAGAAAAATTTCCACAGCCGCAAGCACCTCCACGAGCTGCTCTTTTATAGAGCGAATTTCTTTTTCCAAAACACCTGAAAGCCGTCTGACCGCGTTCCGCAGGCTTTTTTCGGTTTTTGACGACACAATCTCCATAATGGATTCCGCCTGTGTAAGGTCTATTTTACCGTTCATAAAGGCGCGGAACGTGAATTCCCCGCGAAGGCTGTCTCGGAACCCAGCCGCGCGGAGACGAGAGAGGATCCCGTTCACCGTAGCACTTCCACCGTGGCATGAAATGTCCGCGCAATCCTCGCCGGTGAAAGATTTCGGCGCGTGGAACACGGAAACCAAGACTTGGTCGATTCTTTCAGCGGTCCCATTGAGCAAATTCGAAGAATTCAATGGATTTAAAAGAATCCATCCTAAAACAACAGAATTGCCGGGCGCGGAGAGGAGTTTTTTCGGATTTGAAAATACAGATGCCAGTAATTGCAGGCAGTTTTTCCCGGATGTTCTGATGACGGCAAGGGCGTTTTCTCCTGCGCCGGTCGCAAGCGCCGCTATGGGAGAGTCGTCTCCATAATATTCTGTGCTATTCAATCATCGTTCCAATGCCTTCGTCTGTGAAAAGTTCCACCAAAAGAGCGTGGGGAATACGTCCGTCTATGATATGAGCGCGCCGAACACCCGCATCAAGCGCGAAAGAACAGCAGTCGAGTTTAGGAATCATACCTTTATTTATGATACCCACGTTTTTTAGACTTGCAATTTGGTCTTTGGGGAGAATCTTTATGAGTGAATCGGAATCGTTCACATCGCGCAAAATGCCGTGAACATCGGTCATAAGAATGAGTTTTTCCGCGCCCAGACTTACCGCTATCTTCGCTGCGGCCGTGTCCGCGTTAACGTTAAGACTACAGCCAGTCGCCTCTTCAACTGCCACCGAAGAAATTACTGGGATCATGTTACCATCTATTAAGGTATTGAGAATAGCCGTGTTTACCGTTTCAACTTCCCCGACCAGTCCCAGTGCTGTTTCGTCTATGCGCCTTGCTTTCAGCAAACCGCCGTCAATGCCGCATATGCCCATTGCCCTACCTCCTTGTCTTTCTATGAGGGACACGATATTCTTATTTACTTTTCCGCAGAGAACCATCTGCACAATTTCCATCGTTTCTTCATCGGTATACCGCAAGCCATTGACAAATCGACTATCCTTGCCGACTGATCTGAGCAGAGACTCGATTTCCGGCCCCCCTCCATGCACCATCACGGTACGTATACCCACGCAAGACATAAGAATCACGTCCTGTATAACCGCGGACTTGAGCCCTTCGTTTATCATAGCGTTTCCGCCGTATTTTACGACAATGGTTTTTCCTTGAAACTGCTGAATATAGGGCAAGGCGTGAACAAGCACGTCAGCCCTTTCGTTATTGCTAATTTCCTTCATTTCTCGAAGTATAGTAAAAAGTATAGAAAAAAGCAATAGGGGACGCGGGATACCGGGCTTGAGTGTCAAAAACCATAGTTTCTCCTTTTCTAACAGCGTCCAGTACAGGGGACGTGTTCAATGCCCGCGTTACTCTGGGTCATCAGCGGCCCTTTCTTCCGCAGCTTCAAACCGCCCTACCGTCTTGCATAAATGGCGCACCCGTGTTGT
>JAIRNA010000091.1 GCA_031258305.1 Treponema sp.
TGGTTTGCGCCGTTCTGGCGCTTTCCGCGTGCTATTTAGAAGGAAGCATGGAAGTTACTTTCGTGAATCAGTCGCAACACGATATAGAAAACATTTCGGGGGCTTCAGACGAAGTAATACCTTTGCTGAAACCCGGCGAGAGTACTGCACACATTATTCATTGGGTTGAAGCCATTTCGACCACCTTGGATTTGAGGTTTTATATTAACGGTAAAGTATACGGGACGCAGGTTACCGATGCGGAAAGAGAAGAAGCCGGAGAAGCCGAGGGATATCGGTTCCAATCGAGTCCGCGAATAAATGACGGAGACCGCCTCACGATTACGGTTTACAGGGACCAGTATTGGACGATAAAGAAGAACTAGCCTTGGGGCGGCGCTGATTCTGTCCGCGGGGACGGCGCCGCCTTTTGTAGTACGGATGTGTCCAGTTCACGGTATTATAACCGTCTAATCAGGAATAGGCGCTCACTCCCGCGTGTCCGGGAGGCTCCTTTCGCACGTTTGACAAAAACTGAGTCATTGCAAAAGGCGTCAATTCTTTATATGGATTTGCAGGACGTTTTCTGGCGGTATCTTTACCAGTCCCTGTTCAACAGTTTGTTTCTCTATTTCCACCGCGGAAGAGTATTTCGCTATAACCGCGATAAGCCGCTTGTTTTCCTCGATCCATTCCCCTTGTTGAGTCTCAACCTCTTTCACGCGCCTTTCCAAAACCGTGTAGCGGTTGGATTGACGAGCCATTAGTCCAACGAAAAGTAGTATCGTAACGACAAAAAAATACGTCAAAAAAATGTGCCATCTTGTCATATAGTCTTCTCTCCTTCTCCTGTTTTTTCTATAACCCGTAACCGAGCGCTTCGTGAGGGAGGATTTTGTCTTACCTCTTCGACAGAAGCGCAGACCGCGCGTTTAGTCAACAGCGCCCCCTTCCCCTCCAGATGCCGTTCCCTGAAAAAAAGCTTCACGGTTCTGTCCGTAAGCGATTCGAAACTGATAAATCCGAGTCTTCCTCGAATTTTCAACGCATTCATCGCATTTTTCAGCAGGGTTGGAAGACGGATAAGCTCGCCGTTGACTGCCATACGAAGCGCCTGAAAGGTCTTTGTCGCGGGGTGCAAACGGGAGCGCCGGTAAACGGGCGGCACGGCGCGATCCACAATATCTGCCAGCGCTCCCGTGCGTGCGATTTTTTCACGCTTCCGCGCTTCCACAACGGCATGGGCAATGCGCCGCGAATAACGCTCCTCTGCATTGTTGAACAAAAGATCCGCGAAATCCTTTTCGGAAAGTTCTTCAACAAGATCCCCCGCGCTTTTCCCTCGCCCCGCGTCAAGCCGCATATCAAGCGGTTCGTTTTTGGAAAAACTGAATCCCCGCCCGGACTTTGTGTAATGAAACATGCTTATTCCCGAATCAATCAGAATAGTATCGAATGTATTAGGTGTTTCCACAAGAAAATCCTGCGCCCAATCCGCGTGAAATTCGATTCTGCTCCCAAATTCGGCTAAACGTTTTTTCGCAGTCTCCAAAATCGTCCTGTCCGCATCGATTCCCACGATACGAAGTTCTGGAAAACAGCGGAGAAAGGCTTCGCTATGACCACCCTCGCCTATCGTCCCATCTGCCATAAGTTCGCCGTCTTTACGCGGTCCAAGAAGCGCGAGCGTTTCTTCAACCAGTACCGGCCTATGAACAAATTCCATCTTTACCGCTTCCTTTTTTCAGTATACTTCATTTAAAAGGAGATAGCAATTCTTTTAAATTATTTTTTGGAAAACTATACGTTTTTGACAAATCCCCTATACACCCTATGCGGACAGAAGCCGCAAACCTTCCCTTAGTATGTTCATCGCCGCGTTTTCATCGCGGTAACTAAAAGAATCGTCTGTGAAATTATGAGTTGCCGTTCAATCCTTCCATGGAAAAATGAAACTTTTGAGCGAGCGATGCCCTGTGTTTTCCCGTTCATCTATGAGGATGGCGTCCCATGGTATCTTCCGCCGCTTGGCAGATTGAGGGGCGGGATTTTCTTCAAGCCAGTCGTACTTGAGGAGGCGCAGACGCAAGGCTTCATCTAAAAAGAGTATAATCCCGGTAGGTCCTGGCAATAAGAAGACCAAAATCACCGAAAGGACCGCTAAAACGATGACGTAAAACAAGCACATAAGGCAAAACGCAGTGTTGTCAAAAAAGACGATGAAACATTTTTTTACCGTTTTGGAAACTGGATTATCCATGCGGCTACGGAACGGCAGGAAAAACTGAAATGACATAATACCTATCATAAGAATCCAAAAAACGAGCACCGCCAAAACTATGCCCACGGGCGAGTCTATCTTCGAGTAAAAAGGAATGACGACTGACACGACGAGAGCCGCAAACAGCGCCATCCCGCCCATAACGAGTCCTGAAATCCATATCCTTTTTTCTTTAAAACACGCGAAAAAGTCGGCGAAGCCAAAAACGGAGTAATCAGACACGTTTTTGAAGCATTGCGCTGAAGCCGCAAGATAGACAAAACAGAGTAACACCCCAACAGACAAAACCGCGATGGACAGCGCATCCGGCAACAACGGAGGAATGAATATGGGAATCGCCGCTATCGCAATGAAGCCTATGTTGACAAGGACTATCCTGAACATATTGTCCCATGAATCAAAAAAAGTCTTTTTTAAGAGAAACAGAAACATTCTCTAACTATACGGTAAAACATTGGTTTTGTCTACTCTTGAAATTATAAATTATCACGTTTTGTTTGTCTAACAAAGCACAACCTCATATTCTTTGAAAATAAACCTTTACTGTTTACACGATAAATGGTATAATAGAACAACTATGAGAAAATCGCTTATACTGTTATTTGCCGTTCTCGGCAGAGTGGTTTTCGCCCAATCCGCCGAAGTGAAGACATCCGTTGATTGGACGGTTATGGAACTCACCGCGCAGACATCTCTGGACATTGCGGCGATGAACATAAAATTACCGAGCGGAAAGATTCTCGCGGAGGAAGTTCTTGAAAAGCAGTACACGGACATAATTCGTTCCGCTATTTTGGGTATACAGGCTGATTCCTCTCACACTTTGGGAGATATGGTGAGTGCGGGTGAAATTTCCTTGAGTGAAGCGGATACTTTCGGCGTACCGATTCGTCGTGTTCCGGCGGTTCTATCGCTTGATTTGACAAGGCTCTCTGCGTCCTACATCGTCAGCCTCAAAAACATCGGCGCATCCCTGCTGAAGCATAGCCGTCCCGCGTCCATTAAACCGTCCCTCGCCGCGCCCCAAGCGCTGGCCTATACAGGCATCGTTATCCTCGCGGAAGGAGAGTTGCCGGTGCATGGTCGGAACACGTCCACCTTAGCTCAACCCTGCCTATTTCCAAAAATCTGGGATTCGGACATGAACCTTTTTTATGATAAGACTATGGCCGCTCCTCAGAGCACTATGTCCACGCGCTATACGCCTTCAGCCGCGGTTCTGCGGGATACCCCGTCGGGCATAGATGAAAGCCTCGAAAGCTTTGTTGGTGAAAAGCCTTTGCGTATCATGGCTGTCGGCGTATTTGGCGTCTCTCCCACAGACATCATCATCAGTAGAGACGATGCCATGCTCATTCTTTCTTCGGAAGCGAACAGAAAACTCCTCCAAGAAGCGCGTATCGTGTTCGCACTTAATGAGAAAGTCTTAAAAAAATAAATTTTTTTTATTTTTAATCTTGACACCATCCAAGTTTCCCCCTATACTATTCTTGTCATGTATAATATGTGTCGGTTTAGTATAATGAAGCAGCGGCTTAAGACGGCCTATTCAATAGGTATAGGTATACACAGTCAAGCCCATTATCTCTCATTTGTTACGCTCACGAGACGTATGTCCCCCCCCCCCCCCGCCAATTCTATATACCGTACAGATGGTTAAACAGCTCGGTCTTCGAGGGGAAAAATTCCATTGCATTTTTTGCTCTTCATTTAAGAAATAATTCATGGCTAAAGAAAGTAAGAATTTAGCGGAATGATTTATTCCGTTTTTAAATATTTCTAGTACTGAAAGAGAGGTTTATTATGAACAGCAAATCTTTTAGGGGCATGACAGCAGGCGCTGTCCTTGTATTTTTTCTTTTGACCTGTGAGAATTCGGGATTAGGCAATGTTGGTCTGGGCAAGGTAGTTGATACGACTGCGCCGACCGCTTCAGTTGTTGAGCCACTGCCGAGCAGTTTTATCAAAGGCGACCAGTTGTTCAAGATAAAGGCTGAAGACGACGTTGGTTTAGCCAAGAATAACCCCGTCGCCATTGCCTTCGTGAACGACCTTATCGCTTACGAAACAGCCATCAAAAACGGCGATAGCACGGCTCAGGATCCGTGGATACCCGCGTTTTACAACGAGGCTGATAAGCTTTATCATGTCTCCATAGACACGCGAGCCATAACGAATTCCATTGACGGGCAGTATTCCTTCCGTATCAAGGCGCGGGATGATTCTGGCCATCCCCCCTTCGAGTCCAGCGACCTGGTCTACTCGGTGAAGAACGGTCCGCCGATGGTGGAGATGCTCATCCCAAAACTGGACTGGGCGAATATCGAAACAGACCCCGCGCAGGCGCCGGAGGTGTTGAATTCCGGCTTTCTCTCCGGCGTTGCATCAGACTTGCAGGGAGTTGCGGCTGGCTACCCGCTGATCAAGCTCTGGAAGGACAACGAGACAGAGCCTGCTGAGTGGAAGGTTCCGCCCGTGCCCGAGTCTAACGAAGGCGGGAAAAGTTTTGCGTTTCGGTATTATACATCCAATGACGGCAATGTAACTTCGGATGCGAAAGAGTACCTGACGAACGGACTCTATCACGTCAAGTTCCAGATAAGAGACGTGAACGGCTTGGAAGTAAACTATCCTGAAACAGGCTCGGTGCTGATAAACATAACTGCCGCGGCCGAATCGCCCAAAGTTACCATCACAAAACTGGACAATCAACAGCAGAACAAGGCGTTCACGATAAGAGCCGAAGTGACCCATTCTGTGGGGGTTGCGATGGGGCAGGAGGGAGTATTCGAACAATCCGCTACGAACTTGACCTTTACCAAGAACGAGATCAAATATGGGGTTCCGTGGGCATCCATAACGAGTGACGAAACACAAGGGGACCGTAAGGTGGTGTTTGAAAGTTACCCGATAACGCCCTCTCTCTCCGCCCAAGCCCTAGACGGGGCGATAGTAATAGTAGGGGAAGATTTTACTTTTCCTGATGATACATACGATTTTGACGTTGAAGCGGTAAGTATTAGGGCGGATAGGGCGACTGCGACTTACGCGAATGTGACTATCGATACAGGCGCGCCCGCGATTGAAGTTACCAACATAGCGCCCACATGCACGAAAAGCGACGATGCTGACAACGAATACGTGAACGGCAAGATAACGGTAGACTTCACAGCCACGGACGACAACGGGCTCGGGGTGGAAGCCGACGGGAAGAGGCATCTGAAATACCTTGTGACGCAGACGCGGCGGACGCGGCAGACTGACTTGGACGATGGACTATTATATGATGAGGGCGAATGGGTAGATGGTAATCCGTCTAACGGGCCTGTTGTCGTCAATTCCGCCAAGCGGCTGACTGTTGATACGACGCAGGCGCTTTACACGGATGGCGAGCCGCTTTATATCTACCTGATAGCCAAAGACAAGGCTGGGAATGTTTATTCTGTTGAAAAGGTGGTGAATATCGAGCAGGCGACAGATGAGCCTCTGTTTGCGTTTACCAATGAACAAATATCCGAGTTTGCGGAGTTTGCGGAGAGAGGAGAGACGCCCTACCAGACTACCAGTGTGATGAGCAGCGCGAATGCCCGCATAAGCGGGACGATTGAAGACGATGATGCGCTCCATGTGAATGTTGAAGAAGTCGAAGGAGTCGAAGTTGGAGGGCTAAAGCTGTCTATCTGGCAAGAAGAGAAGGGCAAGAATCCTGCGGCTACGGAGAAATACATTTTTAGGAAAGGGCTTACAGGCAACAAGTCGGTGAAGTTCGATATAAGCCTTGCCGATATGAGCGGGGCGCGGAATGGAGTCGGCGACCCGCTAGGCGGCGGTACAGATTCGTTGCCTGAGGGCGGGTACTATTTTACGCTGGAAATGGGCGACCTTGCGTCCGCAAAGAACGGGCTGGCCGCAGTAACGAAAGAAACCGCCGTGTACTATATTGCGGTTGACATGAAAGACCCTGAAATCAACGTTACATCGCCTACGGATAACGCCTTCGTGGATCCGACTGCTTCCTTGACCCTAGAGGGTAATGTGGTAGAAGCGAATATTGAAACAAACGTCGGTACGAACGATTTCATTTTAAGGGTAAGTAAGCCGCATGGAGTCGGTGCGACGCCGGGCGCTGGAGATTATACGAAAGTCACGCCTCAAGGAGACGGCAACTGGACTCTAACTTTTGACGAAGGGGCAGTGGATGAGACGAATCGACAGATTACGCTCCAGGCAAAGGACCGTTTTGGTAAGACAACTGAAAAACTGCTCACAGTGAGGGTTGATGGCGAAGCGCCCGTTGTGGATTCGATAAAGTTCCCGGTTGAGAATGTAGGAGATGCTGTGTCTGTGGTGTCGAGCACCGAATTGTCCATAAACGGCACGGCTGCGGACGGGCCGACCGGCTCAGC
>JAIRNA010000149.1 GCA_031258305.1 Treponema sp.
TGAACCAAGGGTGGAAATATCGTTAGATTTGATTCTATCCCACAGATCCTTGCCGTCAGGCACACCGCCTATATAGCCGTCGCCGTTTGCGATCTGACACTGTTCCAGCTCGTCAAGCATATAGTCTATACGGCTGTTTATACGCTCGTCGCCGGTTGCCGCGGCGGAAATAACCAGGGCAGAAAGATAATGTCCGCCCACATGACCGTCCAGTCCAGTCCAGTTGCTGTACAACTCGCCCTTGGGAGTTAAACCCGCTTCTTTCAAAAACGGCGCCAGCAGCCGGTCAACGTCATATCGCAGCAGGGTCTCGACATTGAGATCGCAGGCTGTTTTGAAGGGCCCGTCCAACAGACGTACCTCGCGAAGGGAAAAAAGTTCCGCTTCTGTTTCTATCCCAGGTCCGGGGGGAGGCGACGGGAATTCTTCGCTGGTTTGACAGCCGGTTAGCGCAATTGAAATCATGATTACCTCCAGAAATGTATACATACGTTTTGATACAAGGTCCCCACCCGCCAAGGCTCCAAGAGAATTAACAATTGTTTTCTTTTTCATCTTTCTTTATCTCCTTAAAATATATTTGCCCAAAGGCTTTATATATAGTATAGTACTGTTATAGGTGGTGAAAACCTATAAAACCATAGAATAGGTGGCGAATATTTATATGCAATATCTGGTTTTTGAAAATGAGAATCCGTTGATTCACGTTTCAAGCGGACAGCTTTTGAACGAAGGGCGGTTTAGGCACCCCCGCCGGAACCTGGACACCTGGGTTCTTATCGTCTGTATCAAGGGAACACTCTACATAGCTCAGGACGACCGGCGTTATACCCTGACGGAAAACCAGTACATCGTCCTTTTTGCGGGACATGAGCATTTCGGGTTCAAGGAAAGCGGCGAGGAACTTTCCTACTACTGGTGTCATTTCAAAATTAGCGAGAATAACAAATACCATATTATGAAGAACGACACATTAATCAAAGTTATTGACACAAAATATACTGTTTTGGACACTTCCGCCGAGGCAGATTCCCGTGAAAATACTATTGCGCGTTACTGCATACTCCCCGAATACGGGGACATCTCCGCCAACGGCAGGGCGGCGTTGATATTCCGCTAGCTTTTAGACCTGGCCCGCAATGATCATTATTCCGATATGCTGCCAAACTACGCCTTGAGCCTCCTTGCGATGGAGATTTCACAGGAGTTTATCGAGTCCTGCTTCCGAAAAACCTTAAAACAGTTCAACTCCAAAATGGAAAAGATCATTGAATGGATACGGGTAAATTACAACCGGCGTTTTACCCTTGATATGATCGCAAAACGGTTTCTCTACAATCCCGACTACCTTTCCGTTGCCTTCAAAAGATACACGGGAATCCCTTTGATGAAGTACGTCAACAAAGTGCGCGTTTCCAACGCCAAGCGGTTGCTTTTGGAAAGTTCGGACTGCATAAAAGAAATTGCCTGGGAAGTGGGTTTCGAGGATGAAAAGGTATTTATGAAACGCTTCAAACAAGAAGAAAACATCACGCCCACCACGTACCGGAACGCCTTTAACCGCGCCAAGATTGTTAAGAAGTAAAACATTGACGTGACTTTCTCATCATTTCGCTATATTACACCGAACACCGTTATTTAGTGTCTGTCCATAAAGTCGGTTACTTTGTGGGAAGACACTATTTATTCCTCATTCTCCGTTCCTTACAGCCTAGACATTTCCTCTATTATTAGCTAAACTGTTTTTATGAAGCAATACCGTATCGAGGGCGGTTATTCCATAAGCGGGACCATCAAGGCAAGCGGCAACAAAAACGCCGCGTTACCCTGCATCGCGGCCGCCCTCCTGACTGACGAAACCGTCATCCTACGGAACATTCCTGACATAGAAGACGTTCGTGTTATGCTCGATGTGTTCAGAGCTTTAGGTGGGAAAGTTAAAAAAACCGAAAAAGGCGTGTTCCGATTAAATGCGGAGAACATACATTCCTCGCAAATACCCTATGAACACGCAAAAAATATAAGGGCATCCATTTTATTTGCAGGTCCTCTGCTTGCGCGGACAGGGATGGTCGTTCTGCCGCCACCCGGTGGCGATGTCATCGGGAGGCGCAGACTGGACACGCATTTTCTGGCGCTTACCGAACTCGGCGCATGTGTTGAAGAAGGCGAATCATTCACATTTCGTGTAAAAACCCTCAATGCCGCGGATATTTTCCTTGACGAAGCCTCTGTCACCGCAACTGAAAACGCCGCGATGTCCGCGTGTATGGCTCGCGGAACAACCGTCATTTCAAACGCGGCAAGTGAACCTCACGTGCAAGACCTCTGTCGTATGCTGTGCGCTATGGGCGCTAAAATCACTGGTATAGGTTCGAACATTCTCACCATCGAAGGGGTGGAGAAATTGTCTGGCTGCGATTTCGAAATAGGCGCGGATTTCATGGAAGTCGGCTCATTCATCGGGCTTGCAGCCGCCACACGCGGAGAGCTTTTCATCGAAGGCGCAGAAATCCGCGACATTCGTCCCGCGGTATCCGCATTCAAGAAGCTCGGCATCTTATGGGAACATAAAGGCAAGGTTCTCCACGTACCAAAAGAGCAAGTTATGGAAGTGAATTGCGACATTGGCGGCATGATTCCCAAGATTGACGATGCGCCATGGCCCGGCTTTCCGTCGGATTTGACGAGTATTGTCACGGTTGTGGCGACACAGGTGAAGGGAACGGTACTGATTCACGAGAAAATGTTTGAATCACGAATGTTTTTCGTTGACAAACTCATCGGCATGGGGGCGCGTATCGTGCTGTGCGATCCGCATCGCGCTGTTATTTCAGGACCGTCCTCGCTCATCGGCGCTGAACTGGTCAGCCCGGATGTGCGCGCAGGCATGGCGCTCATGATTGCGGCAATAACTGCCAAAGGCAAAAGCATCATCCGCAACATCTACCAAATTGAGCGAGGTTACGAAAACTTAGTCTCCCGCCTGTCGGCGATTGGCGCGAGAATAACTGAGGAAGATACGTGATTTATATTCCAAGACGTGAGTTAGAAGACCTCTGTTCTGATATTTTTCAGAAATTGGGAATTCCAAAGGACGAAGCCCGCGATTCTGCGGAAATTCTCGTCGCCGCTGATGCACGAGGCATACGGAGCCATGGTATTCAGCGCATGAAACGCTACGCCGATGGTATAAAAGCGGGTCTCATCAAAGGGGGCGTTACCCCGACGGTTCTCCGTAAGACGGCATTGTCCCTCGTCATAGACGCAGAAGGTGCGATGGGGCTTTCTTTGAGCAAACGCGCTATGCGGCAGGTCATCGCAATGGCAGGGGAACACGGTGTGGGCGTGTGCAGTATCCGAAATTCCAACCATTTCGGCATTGCCGGTTATTACACGGAAATGGCCGCGCAAGAGGATATGCTCGGTGTTACCTTGTCGAACACGGCCGCGCTTGGGGTGCCGACTTTCGCAAAAAAGGCGATGTTTGGCACAAATCCCCTCGCTTTTTCTGCACCCGGGCACGGCGGCAACCTCTTTAGTCTGGACATGGCCACAACCGTGACTACACGGGGCGTTATAGAAGTACTTGAAAAGGAAGGCGCACACATACCACCCGGTCTTGCCGTTGACGCTGACGGCAAGCCTGCGACTGACCCAGCGAGTTTCCTCGACGATATGCTCTGCCATCGGGGTGGCGGTCTCCTACCGCTCGGCGCGGAACGGAATGTAGCGTACGGCTACAAGGGCTACGGTCTCGCGGTTATGGTGGATATTCTGACGGCCCTTTGCTCAGGCGGTATTTTCGGCGAGGCGGTGCGGGACTCGGCAATTACCTCTGCCCGCGTGTGCCATTTTTTTATGGCTTTGCGGATAGATATTTTCCGCGATGTTGAAGAATTCAAGACCGATATGGACGAAATGCTAACCGCTCTACGGGAACTGCCTCCCGCCGAAGGCGCGAGCCGAGTCTTTTACGCGGGACTGAAAGAACAGGAAGCCTCGGCCGCAAGTGATAAAAACGGTGTGCCAGTTCCCCGAAACGTCTGGGAAGACTTGCAGAATATGTCGCTTGAAATAAACCAGAGCTAAATAAATAATCCCCCCTCTATGAAATAGAAGAGTCGCCGAATTATGCAACATTGTTGCAACATGAATAAAATTCGCGTCATTCGGTGACTCCTGGTAATATGAGGACCATTTAGAGTTCATCGTGCATATTCCACTATTCGCGTTTCTCTGATGATAGTTACTTTTATGCGCCCCGGATAGCGCAAATCGCTTTCAATTTTTTTGGCGATTTGTTTGGCCAGAACCTTGGATTGTTCGTCGTTGATGGACTTGTCGTCAACGATGATGCGAAGTTCTCTACCCGCTTGAATCGCGTAGGACTTGTCTACGCTGGAGAAATTTGCCGCGATGTTTTCGAGGTTTTCAAGGCGCTTGATGTAATTGTCGATGGTTTCTCTGCGTGCGCCCGGGCGGGCGGCAGAGATAGCGTCCGCTATCTGCACGATGACCGACTCGATACATATCGGCTCAATGTCATTGTGGTGTGCGCCGATGGCGTTGATGACACGGGAGTCTTCGCCCATTTTCCGCGCCATGTCCATACCGATCTCCGCGTGATTGAGATCGGAATCGGATTCAACGCCCTTGCCGATGTCGTGGAGCAGAGCGGCTCGTCGCGCCAGTTCTTTGTTTGCGCCTACCTCTGACGCAAGCGCCCCCGCGATGAGAGCGACCTCCTTGGAATGACTCAACACATTCTGCCCGTAACTCGTGCGGAAATAGAGTCGCCCTAAGGCGCGGATACCGTCCTGCTTGATGTTGTGAATCCCTAAGTCAAAGAGAACCCGCTCACCCTCCTCGAAGATGCGCTGGGAAATCTCCTTGCTTACCTTGGCGACAATCTCCTCGATGCGCGCTGGATGGATGCGTCCGTCCATGATAAGGCGTTCCATTGCGATTTTAGCGATCTCGCGGCGCACCGGGTCAAAACACGAAATGACCACCGCTTCCGGTGTGTCATCAATAATGACATCCACTCCCGTGAGGGTTTCCAAAGAGCGGATATTGCGCCCTTCCCGCCCGATGATACGCCCTTTCATTTCGTCGTTGGGCAGAGTCACAGATGCAACGGTAACCTCACCGGTAACGTCCGCCGCGATTCTCTGCATTGACGCTACGAGAATCTCCCGCGCCTTTTTTTCGCTCGTGATATTGGCTTCGCTTTCAATCTTGTTGATGAGCGCCTGTGCATCATGATGCGCTTCATTCTCCAAATTTCTGATGATTAACGCTTTTGCCTCGTCCCGTGTTAAACAGGATATACGCTCTAATTCCGCCCTGTACCGCTCCTCTTCCTTCGTGATAACCGCTTCCCGCATTCGAAAAGATTTTTCTTTTTCAATAAGCATCACCTCCATTCGTTCCAGTTGATTTGTTTTTTTTTCTATCGATTCTTCTTTTTGCACGACACGCCGCTCGTATCGCTGTAGTTCCGCCCTACGTTCCCGAGTTTCCCTCTCCTGCTGGTTTCTTTCGCGAATAATTTGATCTTTCGCTTCAAGAAGTAACTCCTTCTTTTTCGCTTCAGCCTCTTTTACCGCATCTTGTCTTATGCGGACGGATTCCTGTTCCGCCGCCTTTACTTGATATTTGGCATATAGCCATCTAATTGTCCAACCTGCTATCCAGCCCAAGATTAACCCGGCAAGAGGGAGTATTATATACAACATAACTCTACCCCTTACCTGTGGACTTATTGTCCGTAAAATTTATTACGTATATGCGGTACGTCTCCAATCTCCGCATTCAGTAATTTTAGACCTTACTAAAATCCTTTGTAACAATACAATGAAACATATTACTTTGTCAATAGCTTTAAAAGATGTTTATGAAAACTAAAATTTTTACCCACAACCGCACTTGACTATATCCCGTCAAAAGGCTATTATACAATTATGAAAATTTTATATATTTTGATAGTTGCTTTACTGCTGTCTTGTCAAGGCGCGCCAAAAAACATAGGAAATCCTCTTGAGTTTCCTGCATTTAACCGAGATTTAACAATATTGCTTTTCCCCGAAAAAGGAGCGGAAAGTCAAAGATTGACCCTTTTCATAAGCTTCCCAGAAATTCCGGGTGGGAGAGTAGTAGAAGACTCGGTCAATGCCGTCTTATACGAGGGAAATACTCCGCAAGTCTACGCAGATACAGTTTGTTCATCCTATAAAGAGCGATACGAGTCAATAAGAGCCTATGTCGAGGATTCCGAAACCGCAAACTGGAGCTATATTGAGGAAATTCGAGTCGTTGAAGGAGAACATACGGAAACGATAGAAGGTCAGGTAAAAAAACCACTTTTACAAATCAAGAGAACTGTCGAAGAATATACGGGTGGCGCTCATCCTTCTCACAGTACGCAATTCTACGTGTTTGACGCACAGAGTGGACAGATGCTTTCCCTTGGAGACATCGTTCGAGACGCCGAAGCCTTGCTTCAGTCTGTTGAAGCCTCTCTCTGTAGAGACAAAGGGGTCGCGCCCGGAACGCCTTTAAACGATGCCGGAATTACCTTTTCTGATAGGGAACATTTAGACGTTCTGCCCGATAATTTCTTTTTAACGGCCGAAGGTATCGGTTTCCACTGGAACGAGTATGAAATAGCCCCCTATTCGGCAGGACAGATAGAGACCATCGTTCCGTATGGAGACGTACAGTTTTAAGCGGTGATGAGATGATAGTACCGAGAAACTTTAAAGACAAGGAGCAAATATGGAAGCATTGAAGAAGAATCCCCTGTGGAAAGGGCGCAAGGGACCCCTCGTCATGGTGATTATGGATGGTGTGGGTTACGGCAAATACAAGGAAGGGGATGCTGTTGCGGACTCCAAGATGAATCACCTTGATGCTATCAAAGCGAAGTCTCCGAATACCCGACTTAAGGCGCATGGTAAGGCGGTCGGTTTACCATCGGATGAAGACATGGGCAACAGTGAAGTCGGGCATAACGCGATGGGGTGCGGGCGCGTGTTCAACCAAGGCGCGGCTCTCGTATCTAACTCTATCGCAACCGGTGCAATTTGGAACGGGCAGGCGTGGAAAGACGTAGTTTCCTCTATAAATGGAATTTCCTCTAAAGAAACAAGCTCCGAAGCCGCCCAAAAGACGCCCACATTACACTTTATCGGCTTATTTTCGGATGGCAACGTCCACAGCCACCTAAATCACCTTAAGGCAATGATAAGACAAGCGAAACAGGACGGGGTCAAGCGCGTACGTGTGCATACGCTTTTTGATGGACGGGATGTCGGTGAAACCAGCGCTCTTGATTACGTCGTTCCGTTTGAGGCGTTTTTGAAAGAATTAAGCGATGATGGCTTTGACGCAAAAATAGGGTCAGGCGGAGGACGTATGTGGATAACTATGGACAGATACGGTGCGGACTGGGAAATGGTGCATCGTGGATGGGAAACCCACGTCTATGGCAAGGCCCGCCAGTTTGCAACTACGCAGGAGGCGGTGGAAACCTACCGCAAGGAAATCCCCGGTATCATAGACCAAGACCTAAAAGAGTTCGTCATCGCGGAAAATGGCAAACCCATCGGTATGATAGAGGACGGCGATTCGGTCATTTACTTTAATTTTCGCGGCGACCGCGCATTGGAAATCACAGCCGCCTTTGAGTCAGACACCTTTGACGAATTCGACCGTGGACGCAGACCTAATGTGTGCTACGCTGGCATGATGGAATACGATGGCGACGCCCACGTGCCTAAACGCTACCTTGTCAGTCCTCCATCCATAGACCGCACGCTCGGTGAATATTTAGTCGCGTCCGGTGTCCGCACCCTTGCCATTTCCGAAACCCAGAAGTACGGACACGTTACCTACTTCTTCAATGGCAACCGCACGGGTAAGTTTGATGAAGAACTCGAAGATTATGTGGAAATCAAGAGCGACATCGTGCCGTTTGAACAGCGTCCATGGATGAAGTGCGCGGAAATCACAGACTATGTGCTTGAGGCGATTCCTTCGGGCAAATACGACTTCATACGGTTGAATTTCCCCAACGGCGATATGGTGGGACATACGGGCGTGTATCAGGCGGTCGTTTGTTCAATGGAGGCGATGGACTTGCAAATCGGCAGACTTGCCAAAGCGGTTGAGGAGGCGGGCGGTATCATGCTCATCACCGCAGACCACGGTAATAGCGATGATATGTTCGAACATAACAAGAAAACCGGTGAAGTCGTGCGTAAGACGAATGGCCTGCCCAAGGCAAAAACGAGTCATAGCCTGAATCCAGTGCCTTGTGTCGTTTACGACTGCGGCTACCAGAGTGAATACGAACCAGAGCTTGCCGAAGACTTGGGCATTAGCTCTATAGCCGCGACTTGTATAAACCTGCTGGGCTTCATTCCACCTAGCGATTACGACCCATCGATTGTGAATATGAAATAAGTAGCCCCGAATGGAGAGGACGATATGGAGATACGGACAGATAATTTTAACGCCGCGACGTTTGTTTCGGAAAAGATAAGTGACGCGGTAGTGGCTGCGAAAAACGGCAATTTTGACAGTCTGATGAAACGACTCGAACTGGTACAAGAGAACGTACCGGATCAAGCGGAGAAAAAAATTGACAAGACGAGTAAGCTCTACGAGCAATGCCAGGCGCTTGAATCCTTCCTCATCAAGAACCTACTCAACAGCATGAGGGCGACTGTGCAAAAGTCTGGTTTTATGGACGGCGGGTTCGCAGGCGATATGTACGAGGATATGCTCTACGAAGAATACGCCAAAGATTTTTCCAAGAACGCTAATCTCGGCTTTGCGGACCTAGCGTATTTGGAACTCACAGGTCAACGCGGCAAGGTCGTCAACGAGGTCTTTTAGTCGGCGTTATGGTTAAACGCCTTTCTCCATGAACGAGGCTTATCGGTGCGCGCCAAGTTATGAAAGACAACAAGTCGTGCAGGAAGCGGGAGTGGGGCGTATATTTTTCTCAGTGAACAGCCTTCCTCCCCTTGATAATTTCAAGAAGTATTCAGTCTCCCAACTCCCTTTATTTCATTATCTTCTGGCAACAGCGGGTTTGACGACAGTGGCGTCTTTGTTTGAGCGGGAATAACCGCAAGCTCTACGGGCCGCATCTTCTGGCATGGTGGCGAAGGCGCAAAAATCCTTCATTTCAATGGCATCGACAAGATGGTTCGGAACATTGCCCGTACGGGCGAGGAGTTGGGCGATGTCGCGGGGCGTGGCCCCGTGTTGTCGCCCAAGCCCGACATAGACTCTTAAACTGTCGAAAGGCAGTCTGCCGTCTATTGACGGCGCTCCGGGCCCCGTTATCTCATCGCTAAACCTACGCCCTTTGCCGCGCTGATCGCGGCGTTCACGTGCCGCGTCTCCACGCCGATAGGCGCTATGCCGCGGAGAACGCGAATCGCGGCGCGCTTCCTCACGCGGTGTTGTCTCCAGAAACTCTGTGATTGCACCGTAACGCGAAGGGTCCAACAGCTCGCCGAAAGACAGGGTAATGAGCGCTCCAACCGCCTTTTCCGCGCCGAGTTTGTCTATAAGCTCGCGGCTCACCGCGCCCACCGGATCAACAAGGAGGGCGGATTTCTTGTCTTCTTTAGTCGTCTCATCCATAACCCCGCTTTCAGGCGGCGTTTTTGCAAAAGGCGCTGTTTGTGTTGACGACGCGTTTTCTCCCTCCGATTCCCAACTCCCAGTTTCCAACTCGTCATCGGTTGGAACCGCTTCCATCGCGGTATTGATGATATGTCGTTTCAGGGACTTCATCACAGATTTCACGGTTGGCGGTTTCATAAAGGCGATGGGACCGCCCAGAATACGCTCCATTGAACGGGAGAACTGGGACATACGGCTGCGCTCGGATGGCAGAGCGAGACTGATAGCGCGGCCGCGGCGTCCTGCACGCCCGGTCCGTCCGATGCGGTGCACGTAGGTCTCTCTGTCGTGGGGTATATCCCAATTGATGACGTGGGTAAGCTTTTCAATATCGAGTCCACGCGCCGCAACATCGGTGGCAACAAGAATGGTCGTGAGCCGATTGCGGAATCGGCGGAGCGTGCGCTCACGGGCTTCCTGTGAAAGGTCGCCATGTATGGCCTCCGCGTGGTAGCTGTTCTCCATAAGCCTACGACAAAGCTCGTCTGCGCCGATTTTAGTGGCGCAGAAAATCAAACCGTAAAAATCATCGCTCCCGTCTATGATGCGTCGCAAGGCTTCCAGACGGTCTTCTTTCTTGACAATCAAGTAGAATTGGTCGACCGCAGGTTTTTCGTCTTCAGGCGCCGCATCTTCTAAAATCTCTACATCACCAATATAGGTTTTTACCACGCGTAGAATAGGGTCCGGCATGGTAGCGGAGAAGAGTGCGACACGGCGGTCTGGCTTCACGGCTTTGAGTATCGCTTCGACATCGTCAAAGAAGCCCATATCGAGCATCTCATCGGCTTCATCGAGAATGAAGAATTCTACGGAGGATAGGTCAAGCACCTTGCGCTCCATAAGGTCTAACACACGGCCGGGAGTGCCAGCTACTATTTCGGCGCCGCGCTTCAGTTCCAGTATCTGATTACGAATGGACGAGCCGCCGTAGACCGCGGTAATGCGCGGGAAGGGGCGTGATGTCAATGAGGCTATCTCTTTGACAATCTGCTGGCACAGTTCCCGCGTGGGGGTGAGGATGAGAGCGTTTGGCGCATGACCGGGCGTGGTGAATTTTTCCACAAGCGGAATACCGAAAGCCGCAGTCTTACCCGTGCCAGTACGGGCTTTCACGACGAGATGCCCTTCTTCCGACAGAAGACGTGGCAGAGCTATGGTCTGAATCGGCGTGGGCGCGGCAAAACCCTTGGCCTTAACCGCCTCCATTACCGCATCCGACAGCCCAAAATTTGAAAAATCGTTAAGTATATCCATTTTTTCCTTTTCTTTGACTAGAGTTGTTCAGTAGCTTCAGTTATTAAACAACTTCCGCTAAAAAACAGCAAATTTAATGAATTTCTGCAAGAAATTCGTCAAATTTGCGAGACTTGTTCAACAACCAACATGGTTGTTCCATAAGTTTACTATACTATCAAATTTGACGCTTTAATACAAGCCTCTCATATAGGTATAAACTTTAGCATATTGTCAAACCTTCAGATTGACGCAATTAACAAAGCAAACGGATATAAGGGTATAAGTCGGAAGTTATAGAAATTGGTTAAAACAGTTGATGAATTCCCTACAATTGTCCCGCGTAGTCTTTTTCGTATTGTTTAAGGGTGGAGTTGTTGGGTGCCAGACACCCGTTGAAGAGTGCCAGACACCTGTTGAAGTGTCAGACACCGCCGTTAGGTGTCAGACACCTGTTGAAGAGTGCCAGACCGAGTGCGGGAGAAATTATTCCCTTCAGAGCGGGATTCCTTGAGAAAAACCCTTGACAAAAGCATAAAGAGCGTGATATATATATTGCACAGACGTTCTTTCCATAAGACGCTCTGTCAACCTATTTTCTTATAAGAAGGGAAAAATGTTTTATGAAAAAGTATGTATGTAGCGCCCTGATTTTTGATACCCCCCCCCCCCGCAACTACTATTATCGTAGGACGCGCTTTCTTTTTTATTTCCACAAGCCGTATGGCGGCTGTCATCGGTACGCGAGAAACAGCGCCGTATCAGGGCAAAGCTTTGCCCCGCCTATCCGCCACTCAATTATTTCCACTGCGGCGACAGCGACAAGCTGGGACCGTTGGGGCCGATTCCGTGAGGGCGCTCGGCTTTACATTCTGGAAAAGGAGGCGTGTATGAAACAACAATAAGACGGATATGCGGTACGCGCATGGCAGTGTACAAATGCGGAAGGTGTTCCATGAAAACAGCCGTCGGCTATGGGGAAACCGCCGCAATAGCCTGTATACGGTAGCAGTCGTATGCAGGTAGAAATAACATTGACGGCGGGAAAGACCGCAAGGAGATTAACCATGAAAAGGGAAAATGGCAGACAAAAAATCTTGTGGAGAATGCTGGCATTGGCACTGGTATTCGGCTTGGTTCTGGCGGGGTGCAACGGTGAGGAAGACCCGGGCTACTCTACCTATCATAAAACCATTAATGTGGCTATGATTAACGCTACTTATCCGGTTTTAAGTTTCGCTCTTTCGATATTTGAAATAAATGAAGATCCCACATTTGTCGCCATTGAACGTAAAAATACGTTTGATTATACCAAACTACCGGAAAATGTATATCTTTTACCAGGCGCGACGAAAAGCGGGAATACGAATTTTTTTGATATCGATAAACCGGCGTATATTAATTTTGTTACGGGACAGTATTTGGCGGATAAAGAAACAAAATTCAATCTTTATTTGTGCGACCGCCTCATGGGGCTGATTTTATACGGTATGGTGGCAAACGGAATACCTGAAACAAATTATACCGTAACTATGTATTTGGACGGCGCGGTATATCAACCGGCAAACAGATACTCTGCTGACTCTGACCCGCAGAGTCTATATGATAAGGATTGCGCGGATGTCAGAACCGCGTTTGAGAAAGCCGCTGTGGGCGATACATCATGGACAGATTTGTTTTACCATCCTGACTCGCGTTTCGAACTTGATTTGTATTATCCATTGGCAGTTCTTAATCGACTGGACAATATTGTATGGAACATACATAACATAGAAGCGTTCAAAGACGCGATGCCTGAGGTTTTGCGGGACGAGGTGCAGGCTTTCATAGACACCGGGAAGATACAGGAAAAAACAATTGTCCAGCAGGTCAACGCCGTTAAAGACAGTGGTAAGATGACAGAACTGGAATATATGCTAAAACTTCGGTGGGGTGAAGCGGAAAGTGAGTCTGTCGTAGCGCAGTTTGATAAAGATAACGCTAAAAAAACCCTATTGGTTCTTGGGACATATACCAACCTCGAGCAGACAACGACGCAAAGCCAGGCGGGAGCCGTATTGATCCCTGATTTACTGGAACAAGTGAAGAATCGCTATGAAGCTGAATATAATTTGTTCTATAAGGGACATCCGCAAACGCCTACAGATTCGCCAAAACTTAATTCGCTCAATACGATGGGATTCACGGACTTGCCGACAACAATACCGGCGGAAACCATGATGTTATTTTATGATAATGTTTATGTCGGTGGTTATCCCGGCTCAACGTTTGTTTCCTCGGCGGCTGGTCAGACAGTATTCTCATTTGGACCGAAAAGCGTATTGGAGGCGGTAGCCGGTATTGAAATGGAAAATTTTGCCGACACGGAATATATTTACTATGATAGTTCATCTTGGCATATAAGGAAAGAATAAAAGGAAATCCAATTTTCTTTGAAGTGCAAAAATAGAAGAGCATAGAAACGGCATCGTAAACACGGTAGAATGACATTGCAAAACACAATCTATCGGAGGTTAACGATGCCGTACACACACTATACCATGGACGAAAGGAACGCGCTACAGGCAATGGAGGGCATGGGACTGCCCAAGTGCTATAGTGCGGTGATA
>JAIRNA010000048.1 GCA_031258305.1 Treponema sp.
GTTGAGGAAGTCGGCATTGCTCGCGAACATATCGAGGAGGGATTGTTTTCCTTTGAGGAACTTCTTGACGATGAGTCTGAAATCCCAGGGGAGCGGGTCTTCCTGTAATCTGTTTTTTAGTCCTGATAGTTGCGGAGGCATCTTTTCTCTTTAGTCTCATTAATAGAGCCGCGGCGCAACCTGCGGCTCTTTTTTAATTCGGTAACAAACCCGACATACGGGGGCTAGTTGACCCGACATACGGGGGCTAGTTGACCCGACATGCGGGGGCTAGTTGACCCCACATGCAGGGGCTAGTTCACCCCACATACGGGGGCTAATTGACCCGACATGCGGGGGCTAGTTGACCCGACATGCGGGGGCTAGTTGACCCGACATGCGGGGGCTAGTTGACCCGACATGCGGGGGCTAGTTGACCCTGCATACGGGGGCTAGTTGAATGTAAACGACGTAACACTGATGTCTGATACAGAGAAAGTACTCCATACATTCACAACAATATCAGCGGTAGTATTCGCAGAAGCGGCGCGAGCGGCTTTGATGTCTCCTATAGAATAGGAAACGGTAAATGTAAGCGACTCAGCATCCGGTGTTTTTATTTCAGCTAATCCTACTACATCAGGCCAAGTGTCTACATTGTAACAAAGCTTGCCGATACCCCAACCATTACCCGGATTTGCTGTTCCTGTCACGGTAATAAGCAATATACTATCATCAGCAAGTGTATCAAGTACAGTTGCAGTAAGAGCGGTATCAGTAGTTCCAATACTCGTTGTCGTGGCGGTCGCCCAAATAGCGTAAAGAGTAACATTCGCATCGACAGTATAACTGCTGAGATTAATTTTATCAGCACTCGTGGCGGTCGCGCTTGTAGCCCAGCCGTAAATCTCTTGGCCCGTTTTGGTAAATACAGGAATAGCATTGGATGCTATTCTTTCACCGTTATATACTTCAACCGCTACATCGTCACCCACTCCGCCATTGGCCTTGAAAGTTACCGTAAACGGCTCGCCCAGATTTTCTATATTCAATGTGTTGAATGTTACCTTAAGCTTTGTACCTACCGCTATTCCGTCGGCGTTATGAACCACAAAGCGGAGCAACTTGTCGTTGAGAGCATGTTGTTTCTCCGTTTGGTCCCCGCCTTTGCGGAATTTGGCGTTGATGTCTGCTCCTGCTCCGCCTGTATCCCATTTCAAGCTGCCTGAATCGGTTTCCGTCCACTGGTAATTATCCAGAGAAGACTGGAATCCAAATTGATGTATCGTTTCAGTAACCGCGCTACCGTCCTGTTTGGTAATTGAGAAGTTGAAGTCAATCGAAACGACTTCGCCTGCCGCAATACTCGAATCGTCAAATTTGAAGTAGTAATAACCGCGTGAAGCGGCAGTTCCATCTCTCGTAACATCGTCGGTCATTGTTACTTCAACTTCAATCGGATCTTCTGCATTGCTACCCACTGTCAACGCTTCATTACTTGAAGCGTCAAAATAGCGGGCGTAAACGGTGAGATTTTTATTGATAGGCGTTGTACTTAAATCGACCTTATTACCGCCTGTCTCCGCGTCATACCATGCGTCAAACGTATTGTATTCCGCGCCGCCGTCGTGAGTATCAAGAGCAGGAACACTTCCTACAGTTTTACCTTCCAATACTTTAGTAACGGTGGTAATTGTCTCAGTACCGTCAATAAACGTTACGGTGTAGGTGGACGGTCCCTCATCATCTCCGCCGCAACTTACGAGCGTCATGCCGAAAGCGAGCATGACCGTCAACAACAACAAAAATGTTTTTTTCATAAACATTCCTCCATATAAAGAAGCCGCAGACGTTTTTTACAACGTTCCAAGGCTTCTGTTTTATTAGGAGCGGCTACGCCGCCCGCTTAACCGTTCATATCAAACGGACAAAGCCTTGAAACACACCGCCTATTCGCAACGGCGGAAATGAGAAGTGTATATTAAAATGTAAGTATAAAAAATCCTGGCGCTTTTGCCCGTGTAAGGTACTAGTATTACACGGGGGGGGGGGGGTAAACAACGGCTGAGTTGCGACTATCTTTTATAACTGAGTTTACGCTCGCGCAGGAACAGACATAAACGCCGCCCCGAATCGTGGAATTAGCGCGACGTTGTGCATAAATTGCGCGTAGAGAAATAAATTGTGCATCATTGTATCTCGCGTTCATGGGGGAAAATATAGCATGTTTATTCTTTTTTGTCAAACGAAAAAATGAAAAAAATAGTCGGAATTTTCACGGGTTCCGAGGAATCTATTGAGACGAAAGATCGATTTATCTACAAACGCGTTGCTTACCTCTGCATCTGACTCAATGTCCCTTGTATATCTACCCCAAAAGGCACGGTTTCGGGAATTTCCCTGCCATCCCACTTTTCGGCGCGGATTTTTTGTATTTCAAGCTCACGGAGCCGCATTTCTATAGCCTGATTCACGGCAACAAGCCTGTTGTATTCGGCTATGCCCTGCCCTTCGGCAATCTTGGCTTCCGCGTCCTTTTGCGCCGCAATGAGCCGCGCTTCGGCTTCAAGCTCTATCTTCCGCTTCTCGCCTTCCGCGAGCGCTATTTGGGCGTCTCGTTTGGCGTTTGCCTCTTTGATTTGGCGCTGGGTCTCTTGCTCCACAACCAGCAACTCCTGTTCCGCCTTTCTGACTTGTTGGCTGATTTTCATAGTTTCCTCGATTTGCGCGTCAAATTGTTCGGACCAGTCCCAATTCGAGATATTGAGCTGGATGATTTTCACCGGATACTGGGCGGTTTTCTCGGTGAGGTAGGTAAACGCCTGCTTGCCGATTTCGTCCTGGTGGTTGGCTATGTCGAATATGCTGTAACTGCCGATGACGGTCTTCAGACTCACGGCAACGTTGTCATTGATGATTTGCCGTAAGCCATCCTCGCTATAGCCTTTCGCTATTTCAGGAATTCGCGTTTCATCAAACGCCCAAAAGACCATCCCAAAGAGACCCAAGGTCTGATTATCTTTGGATATTGCCCCGTTTGCGCCGACAGGTATCTTTACATCAACCTGTTTTGGCTGAATACTGTAAACTTTTATTTTGCCGACAAGCGGTGCATGAAATTGCACTCCGGGTTGTAGCGTTTTGTCCTCTGCTGCGCCGAGAAACAACCGCACTCCTCGACTACTCGCCCCGATTATCGTAATAGGGTTAAAAATGAAAATAACGAGAACGAGAACTATAATTATTGCGGCGGTTTTGAATACCTTGCCCAATAAAAAGTGGACAGGCGCTTTTTCTCCCATAAATACCTCCTAAAGTCTGATTATTTTATCATACAGGAGACGCATTGTCCATACTTAGCTACTCGATTCTGTTCGAAGAAAGACGGAAATCTTCTCCAAAAGCTCTCCGTAGGTGTCTATACACGGCACGTCGTTTTTCGCTTCTTGTTCTCTAATGGAAGATGGGGCGCAAAACAGACAGCCCGCGTCTGCCTCGCGTATCATAGCAAGGTCATTGAAAGAGTCGCCTGCCGCGAAAACCCTGATATTTAAGGATTTTAGCGCCGCGACCGCGTGTTTTTTGCCATCTTTTTGGCGCAATTTGTAGTCGATAATGCTTCCGTCTTCGGCAACCACGAGACTGTTGCAGAAAAGGGTAGGATAATTCAACTTGGACATAAGAGGTTTGGCGAATTCCTCGTATGTGTCGGAGAGGATGATGAGCTGGGTTTTTTCCCTTACAGCGTTGGAGAATTCAAGAGCGCCGCACAGCGGCGACACATGTTCTATGATTTTTTGTATGTCATAGAGTTTCAATTTGTGTTTTTTGAGCGTATCAATGCGAGAATGCATAAGCTTATCGTAATCGGGTTCGTCCCGTGTGGTTCTGCGGAACTCGTTTATGCCGGTGGCTTCGGCAAAGGCTATCCAAATTTCAGGGAGCAATACTCCTTCCAAATCCAAACAAACGATATTCATAAGGAAATCTTACCATAATTATCACGGATGGTCAAGGTATTTTTGTATAGCCCACAGGTGGAAATATCGGCTTTTTGAGTGGTATACACATGCGAAGAAGCGAAAATTCCCCTAACAGCGCCGAATGGCTATCGCGGCGAATAATGTATAGAAGAATCTCACCGCTTCCTTTATTTTGCCGCCTTCTCCACCTGGAAAAGAAGAGCCTTCATATCGCGAGGATAGGGCGCTTGAAATGCTCTCCCGTCCGACAGAATCACCTCTAATGCGTGGAGGCCGAGCCGCGAGAGCAAGGGTTTTTCGTCAAAAGGATCGCCGCGCCAACCGCGCTTAAATGAGGACAACATAATCGGTTTAGGATTGCGACAATAGAGGCTGTCACACACGACGGGGTGGCCTAAAGCCGATGCGTGAACCCGAATCTGGTGAGTTCTACCCGTTTCTGGAAAGACTTCAAGTACGCTGAATACGCCGGCCGTTGCTATTATCTTGAAACGAGTAACAGATGCTTTCCCCTGATATCTATCAATGATAGTCAGATGCTTCTTGTTTCCATTGGGCGCAAGAGGCAAGTCGCAGACCGTTTCCCGCCAAGCCGGAACCCCATAGACCACCGCGATGTAACGCTTCTTGACAATGTGCGCCTCAAACGCCGCTGAAAGCAGGCGGTGTGTATCCGCATCCTTGGCGAACACAACAACGCCGGATGTATCCTTGTCGATACGATGAACGGTCCACACTCGTTGTCCCACGTACGCCTCAACGAGTGTGTCAAGCCGCTCCGCGTCACCGTCCCATCTGTCCCCGCCGACACTCACGCCACTGGGTTTGTTGACCGCGATAAGGCTTGCGTCTTGATAGATGGTCTCTAATTTTTGCAAACTGTTTCTTTCCATTCGGATACTACATATCATCATAACGCATAATCACGAAAAAGACAACTACACAAAAACAACTGACGGATTAAATTTGGCGGCAATCGGTATAGTCCGTACATACAGAGGAACGAAGCAATACAACGTAATCATCGTGCGCCGCCCCTTTCAGTATTGCCACAGTTCTTATTATGACCGACAACAACGCCGAAAGCCAGCGGTCATCTATACGGTGAGACGGAAAAACAGCGTTATGCGCAATTGGTTTTGACGTTTTTATAAAAATTATGCCAAACGGCTTCGCCGTTAATTGACAAACTAAAATCTTATGTATATACTGGAAAACACCAGCGTGCTGTGTAAAACACATAAGTCCAGTTGGTTATTTTTATTGATTTACTGTTAAAGGTAAAGGAGAGTACCAATGGACTTCCACATGAAGTTGCCTCGTCGCAAGTGGGAATTTGTCTTGTTTATGGCTATTATTTCAGTTGTATCTGTGAACATAATAGCGCCTTTGATTACCTGTTTTGAATTAGGGTTTCATTTATGGGTATGGGCGGATGTTTTAACTATT
>JAIRNA010000104.1 GCA_031258305.1 Treponema sp.
TTTAATATGCGCTTCATTCACCGGGAGATACACCCTGCCGCCGTGGCCGTCGGCGACAATCGCCATCATCTTCGCGCCCATGCGTCCGGCCTTGCCTTCATCGCGGATATAGGGGAAGCCTACAGGTTCGCCGCAGCAGGGACATTTCGCGCCGTTCCGGTTTACCGTACCGGACGGAAAATCATTATATTTTACCGTTCCGTCGTATTGTATTGTTCCATCATGTTTTATTAATTTACGTTTATCCGGCGACCGTTTTACCGCAAATTCAACACATTTATTCTTTACAATCAGTTCAACCCACGCTTCCTTGCCTTTTTTCTTTGACAATTCAAACGAATGTACCAACGGCATCTCCGCGCCGCAGGCGGGGTTTGGACATTTCACCGTCCGCGCCCATATCCAGGCGATTACGGTCGCTTCGTATTCCTGCTTGGTTTTTGTTGCGGGAACCTTTACCTTGGGGTACAGATGGCCGATTTTTTCAAACGCCTTTTGGCGCATCCATTCGCCGTAGTATTTTACATCTTCGGCCAACGCTCCCGCACCTTTGAGGGGCCTGTCTCCTCCAACTTCGCTCCGGTATTTTGGGTTGACCGGCGCCCTGTCCTTAAAGCGGGGCGGTATCTCGATAAGGGCCTTGTTGATAAGCACCGCCACAGGGTTTAAGTCGCTGGCGTGGGCTTCAAGGCCCAGGCGCTGGGCTTCCAGCGGTATGGAGCCGCCGCCCGCAAAGGGGTCCAATACCGGCGGGGGATTGCCGTTGGTGGATTTGAGGATTTCCTGATATGCTTTTTGATAAAGTTTTTCGTCTCCGATATTATCCCAATCAACCAGTTTTTCGATTATATCAAAAAGCCGCTTGCGTTCCGCATCCTGGGCATCGGGAGTGGTAAACTGTTCCGGGTGACTGGACGGGTCGTCAACCAGGGACGCGAAAAGTACCGCCCGGCAGGCTGCAAGGGGACGACGGGCCCACCATAAATGCAGGGTAGAGGGGTGGCCGTGGCGGATGGATTTTTCGCGGGCCGCCTGTTTGTTTATCGCTTCCAGGGGCAGGGCCACTTCTATCAGTTTCTTTTTGTAGTTCATATCAGTCTTCACACTCTCTTTCCGGATTTGCCGCGTAAATTGTGAGCATAAGTTCAGAATCGTCTATCAGCCGGTATTCCGGCCGCCGCCCGGACAACTTTTCACTTTCAATTAGAATAATCGGGACGCCTTCCCCTCGTTTATCCATAAGAAAATTACGATCCCCTGTGTAGGTGTCGATATTCAACGGGCAGCGCGCAAGTAGACTTGTGAGCAATTCGTTGCGGGCAGATTGGCGTAATGGCAGGCTGTCGAGCGTCATTGTATTTGTAATTGCACCGGGCGAGAATATTTCCAGGCGGTTCGCAAATAAATGTACCCGTATTTTTGAACTCTGTATAGAATAATCCCGATGCGCAACAGCATTCACCAGGGCCTCAAAAACCGCGTTCATGGAAAACTGTGGAATGTCTCTGCGGGCAGGTTCTTTGATCGCAAAAATCCGCATATTTTTTTCAACAAATTTGTATGCGTCGGCAATCTGTTCATCCAAAGGCCCCATAATATCTTTGGCATCTATTTGATATGCGGCGTTACGTTCGGCTCCGCGATATGCCACGGCTTGAATAAAAGCGTTTACAAGCGTTTCTTGCGGTTTTTCCGACGCAATAAGCAAACCGCTGACAGTGGGGAAAACGTTTCCGTCTTCATCTTGAGAAAGCAATTTAAGTTTAAGTAAAAACTCTTCTTCACCGGATGGAGAAAGCGGTGTTTTGAATTTTCCCCAGAGTTTTTTGTTTAGTGTATTTTTTTGTGCCGACGACACAATTTGCTCGTCAAATCGAATAAGCCGCGCCTGACTGCGCTGCTGAAAAAGACGGGCCAGAACATCCGGTTCCATTTCACGTTTTGAACTGCCAATGCGGTAAAAATAACCATGTGGACTTTTGTGAACAAAAATACTTCTCGGTATATCGACCCGGATAACAACACGTTCCACGTCATTAGTATCCGGGATTTGAACTTTTCGAATACGGCAAAAAAGCTGTGGTTTGATAGAATCATTGCAGATTTCCCGAACCCATGTTTCAACAGCATCTATTTTTTCTTCCGGAATACCGGTAATTGTTTTTGATTTGTCGTCAATACCGAACACAAAGAGTCCGGAAAAAGAATTTGCCATTGCAGCAAACTCATCAGCGATGTCGTCACGGCGTGGTTCCGATACCTGATTTTTTTTGTATCGCAAATCTTTTAACTCAAGAGAAGAATCTTCGCCAAGGCGAATTTGCCGTAGAAGTTCATCGACTGTGTCAAACATGGTTCCCGTCCTCCAAAGAGATTCGTTTGTATCGCTGTTCAAATGCTTTTTTCCCGCCTTCCATTATCGTACAGATGGATTCGCGGACAGGAATTTCTTCCAGCCCGCCTTGACGGTCAAGCCGGATTTGGCCACCTGTAAATTTTAGGACGTGTACAAGCTCGGAATCTCCATTGACAACAATGTTCGGGTTGTGAGTAGCGATTATCAACTGGCGGCGATCTTTGTTTTTGTGAATCTGGTTCACAATTAAATCATAAACCAACGCATTGTCCAAATCATCTTCCGGTTGGTCGATAATGAGCGGTTCATTGCCATAACTTAGTAGAAACGCGAGAATGGCAGCCGCTTTCTGACCGGCCGAACCTTTTTCCAGGTCGTTGAAATGGGATTTGTCTGATTCTGAAGAGTATTTGACTCGTAACAGGTCTTCAGGATACCAGATATCAAACCGGTCAAATGATTCCGGCTTTTCATTTAAAAGGCGCTGTAACCTTGCGGCAAACCGTTTATCGTTGCCTTGCTCAACTCCGTTGGCAATGTTTACGGTTTGTGTTTTGACTGCCGCAAGCAAAGTCAACAAGTCTTTCTCTGTTGTTCCAGGTTTTTCCCACTGAACCATAGAGTACAGAATACCCCGATTAGTATCTGGTTCATACACAGAATCAACAAACCTACTCTCGTCCAGTTCGAGTAAATTACGGTACTCTCTTTCGATTGTACTGGCATCTCCAAACGCGACAAATTCCATGCGTACATACGGATTTGAACCGACTACGGCTTTGACAAACTCAGTCCGTTTATTAAGAAGTTCGGCGCGTAATACTTTGAATTCTTCCTGGAGAGAATGAATTTGCTTCCGTGTTGTTTTCAAATCCTTCTTGACGGATTCCAGTTCACGCAACTGATGTTGTATTTGATTACGCTGACTCACCCATTCACCATATGTGGCAAGGTTTACTGAACTTTGTTTTTTGCTATATTCATCGACAAGAGCATTGTAGGCCGCAACGCTCTTCTTATACTCATCCACGAACTTACTGTTATCGCTTGCCGTCTTCCAGCGTTGGCAGATAGCTGTCACATCACGAGCGAGATTTTGCATTTGTTCCGCTATCATTTGTAATTCGCGGGCGGCTTGTTCATGGATAGCTTGTATTTCGGCACGAGTGCCGTCTCCATCATCAAAGATGTGTGATGGAAAATCGGAGAACGATAAGGTTGGAATAATTCCGGAAATTTGCTGCTCGATCTCGTCAAAATCCTCTTCACGTGGCAGGGCATTCCATTGCTGCGTGCGCTTTTGATAATTTTTCAGGATTTCACCGTGTCCTTTTTCCTCGTATTGTTTTAAATCCTTTTCAACATCGGCAAGGCTGACACGGAGATGGCTTTCACCGGCAAGGCGGTGCGACAAATCGCGTTCACGTTCCTTTAATTGGAAATATTGACTTGCTGTATTGTCCCAGCGCATTTGCCACTCACTACGGTTGACTTCCGGAGTACGGTCAATAATTTCCAGTAAGCCGCGAGAATTCGATGCGAGTTCTTCAATTTGTTTTTGGCTGTAGATACTGACGGGAAAACGTTCTTGAATATCTCCCGCTTCAACAGGAACCCAGGCGTCATTTTGCATTTCATCAAGCACCGATTCATTGCCGTCTTTGCGCCAGCGCAATTGATAAGCCACGCCACGCCGCTTGAGTTCCAGCAAAATTTCTGTATCATCCTGCATAACACCCTTGTCTTTGGACAGTTCGACAAAATGCTCAATTTTTTCTTTTACACGCGGGTTATCCGATAAAGATTGGTCACGGCGTGTCGCAAGACGAATAGATTCAATTAACGTGGATTTACCTGTACCACGTCCGCCAATCAGGGAATTAAAATGCGGATGTAATGCCACCGCGAATTGTTGACCGGGAATATGTCCGCATACGCTCATATTCCTGATTGTAATACCTGTCAAATAAATATCAGGATCGTGATTGGGATTTTCCGACTGGTTTTTCACGCATAATACATGATCCCGTAGCGCAAGGCGTAAGCCTTCAATAGAAGGGCTGCTCATCTTCACCCAGCTTGAATATTTTCCGATATCATCCGGTTTGTGAGCATCAGATCCGCCGACCTTTGCAATGCTTTCTAAGGCCTGTTTTAAGTCGGAAGACGCGGAAACAAATGCGTGAATGTCACGGAATTCTGCCGCGAATATGTCGTTAAGACTCTTTTTGAGCTCCGGAGTTAGCGTGGTTTTTTCATTGAGTAAACCCTGTGCGCCGTCAATGTGTGCCGGAATGGCAATGCCGCCGGCCTTTTTTATTTCACCTACAACAGCAAGAAATCCTTTACTTGCTGCGGTGTTCGTTTCATCGCCAAACCCGGAAGTGATACCACAGGCGCCTAAAATCGCGGTGATTTCGCTTGAACCATAATTCGGGGCGAAAACCGCCAACAAGTGGATACGGCTGGAACTATCTGCCACGGTGATCTCTACGCCGGGGAAAATCGTTAGTTCGTGATACCAATCCGATTTGGAACTTTGTTGACACAAAATTTCGTTTTGTGCCTTCAATTTATCAATCCAGTCTCCGGAGTTATGGTCGGTCAAAACAACGCCGTCAAGACCGGCGGTCATAGCAGCTTTAAGCCAGTTATTTACCGTCGCATCCTTCTTCTTATAATCATTGGATGCAGGAGAATGGGTGTGGAAATCAATTTTCCACCATCGGCTTCCGGGTACCGTTAAAGATTGCCTTGTTTCGCTCATACAACAATATCCTTTTCAAGTACGACTTCCGCTTCTTTCCGCAGGCCCTCAAGTTTAAGGGTGGCGCTATGGTCTGCCATAGACGGAACCTGTTTGCGCCAATCCCGAAAATATATGACGTGCTGTTTATCGCCGTCTATTTCGACCACCGCAAGGAAACTCTGTTTTTTCTTGTTACAGGCAACCTTCATTTCATTATGGGTAACCGACACAAGCCCTATACCTGCGGCCCTTCCCTTGACTTCGATAAAGCGGAACTCGTCATCGGGGGTTACGGAACGAATATCATAGCCTTCTTTATCCGCCGAAACATTAAGGGGTCTATTGCCTAATTCTTTTTCGATTGTCATAATCCGTTCCATTGCCTTCTGTTCGATAACAGAGCGGCTTTCGGCATCCGCTTCGGTTTGTTCATCGATTTGCGGCGCGGGAGAAGCCGCCGCCTTAATCATGGAGAGGGGAATGATCCACGCCCCGCCAAGCACCACCGGGGGCCGGGGGATGATGTTCCGTTCCTGAGCGAGTTCCGCAAGGCGTATCTCTTTCCGTTTTTCCAGATCATCACGCCATTCCTTAAACTTTTCAGCGTTGATGCGGGCGTTGGGAACCCCTTCGGCAATCTTGTCGTACATCTTTCCGGCTTGCGCGTCCCAATAGGATATTTCGGAATCAAGCCTCCGTTTGACGGCGGCTTCCACCTTGTTAACCTGGGCTGTGCGTATCTTTTCTATTTCGTCCCGGTGCGGCCCGGTAAGGTGTTCAATGGCGTATTCACGGGCCATTTCTTCAGGGCTTGCGGCCAATCCACAGGATTGACCCCACCAGGCCTTGTCTCTAAGCAGCCTATTGACAACCGGGAATTCATCCTGCGAAGGGGAGCGGTAATCAAGATGGGGAGCGTACCCGGCGAACCGTGCGCTAATGCTTGCGCCTTGTTTATAAATCTCAAGGAAATGGAGTCGGTGGGAAATCATAACAGGATTACCGCCGCTGTCTTTTCTGCCGTCAAACAGGGTGTCATCAATGTAAAAAAGAAGCCGGTCTTCCCTTCCCTGTTCGTCAATTAAAACGGTTCCCTGCTTTAAAGTTTCGTAACCTGTTCCAAGCACTATATCGATCAGGGCGCTTAAAAGCGGATGTCCCGGACAGATAAGGGCGGCATCAGGCTTGCCTTCGCTCCGTATGCTTTCTTTTTCGAAGGTAATGGCTTCGTATTGTTTTGCGATGGGGAACGGCACACCAATGGCCGAAACCTGGGTATAGAGTTTCTTGGGTACATGGGGAAGACTGTAGCGCCGTCCCGGACGCTCCCGCATTTGTCCGTTCAAGGTTCCGTAGGCGGCCTTAAAAAAACTTTCGATGTAATGGGGTTGAAGCCGCCGGGCTTCAAGGCGTTCCATGTCCTCTTTGATTTGGACAACATCGGTTTTTCCAAAGTCCCGCGAATTAAGGGAACGTTCTTTGATAAGTCGGTCCAGTTCTTCCCGGTCAAGGGCTCCGTCAATAACCTTGTTGAGTTTTTCTTTGACATCGGGACAGTTGCCGTAGCGGATTGCTTCGATAAGCAGGTTCCGTAGTGAATCGCCGTTATAGTTGACTTTTCCAAGAACATCAAACACCTGTCCGCCAAGGGCCTTACGTTCAGTCTCAAGTTTCCGGAAAAGGCGCAAAAATACATCCCCCTCCCGTGTCTTCATGGCAACGAGGTTCCACAGATGGCAGACTTCGTGCTGGCCTATACGGTGGATGCGCCCGAAACGCTGTTCAAGCCGGTTCGGGTTCCAGGGGAGATCGTAGTTTACCATCAAATGCGCCCGCTGCAGGTTTATACCTTCCCCGGCGGCGTCGGTGGCAACCAACACTACCACTGCCGGGTCGTTCTTAAAGGATTCTTCTACCTGTTTCCGTTCTTCCCGGCGCATACCGCCCAGTATGGTGACAACGGCGTTTGCTCCCCCTAACATGGTTCTGATTTTATTGGCAAGGTAATTCAGGGTATCCCGGTGTTCGGTAAAGATGATAACCTTTTCTCTGGAAAAGGATTTCTCCATGCCGCCGTCTCTGTTAAACATAAACTCATTGGTAGAGAGGGTTTCGGCAAGCTCTTTCCATTTGCAATCCTGCCCGCTCATCCGCAGTTGGCCCGCCAGCTCTTCAAGCCCTTTTAACGTATAAATCTCGTTGACAAGTTCCTCTTTAGATTGAGCGGCGGTTGCTTCGTCGAGGATTTTTTCTTCCTGTTCATTGATCTCTTCTTCCGGTGCGTCATAAAGGTCATCAAAGAATCCATCTTCCCAATCATCATCTTCCATTTCCGGATGAATAAGGTGAGAGATTCCGTACTTCTCTATTTCTTCAAGTTTCTTTTCAAGCCGTTCCCGGCGTCTGCACAGGGATTGGTAAATCGCTTCCGGCGATGAAGAAAGGCGGCGCTGTAATATGGTCAAGGCAAAACCCACGGCGTTTATCTTATTTTTCTTGACCAGCTTTACGGCGGCATCCCAGCCCTGCCGCACATAGGCGGTAACACGTTCATAGAGATTTCTTTCCAGTGGTGAAAGTTCATAGCTTAGGGTATAAGCCCAGCGTTCCGGGAAAAGTTTTTTTCCTTCAAAGGTAAGGAGTTTTTCTTTTACCAGCCGCCGCATAATATCAGAGGCATCAAGGGGCATGGTATCTTTCCCCCGGTTCTTCCCTATAAAGCGGTCGGCGTCAAGGAGTTTCAAGAACAGCCTGAAATCATCATCCTTGCCGTTATGGGGGGTGGCGGTTAACAGCAGAAAATGCCGGGTCAGGGAAGATAGTAGCATGCCAAGATTATAGCGTTTAGTCCGTTTTTCTTCTTCACCGTAAATGGTGGCCGACATTTTGTGCGCTTCGTCGCAGACAATCAGGTCCCACTTGGAGGCTTTAAGTTTTTCATGGAGCTCTTCATTTCGGGAAAGTTTATCCAGCCGGGCAATACAAAGGTCCATATCCAGAAAGGCGTTGCCCCTGGCGGAGGAATCAAGACTTTCATTGGTGAGCAGCTTAAACTCCATCCGGAACTTGGAGTAAAGCTCATCCTGCCATTGTTCCACGAGGTTTCCGGGGCTTACAATAAGACAGCGTTTCAGGGCTCCCCGGAGCATGAGTTCTTTTATAAGAAGCCCGGTCATTATGGTCTTTCCGGCTCCGGGGTCATCGGCAAGGAGGAAGCGAAGCGGCTGCCTGGGAAGCATCTCTTTATAGACGGCGGTAATCTGATGGGGCAGCGCCTCTATCATGGAGGTATAAACGGCTAAATGGGGGTCAAAGAGGTGGGCAAGTTTTATCCGGTAGGCTTCTATCGCCAACTTTGAAGCGTCCGCATCCCCGGTAAACTGCCAGCGGAGGGTGTTATCTTCAACTTGAATGCCGGAAAGGTCTTTTTCATAGAGGATTTGGGAAGAAAGGGAGCCATCGTTTTTTCGGAAGATAATCTCAACGGCCTTTCCGGCCGGCTTGGAGGATACAATTTCCACCGATTCGCCGGAAACAAGGCCCAGGAGGCGTACTTTGCCCCCGTCTATGGCGGGGGCAAGTTTTCCATCTTTTATCTCCAATAAGGTCATTCAAAACTCCCAAAATCCTCTTATTTTCCAGCTTATCATAAAAACCAGAGTTTACCAACAAGGTTTTACATCC
>JAIRNA010000150.1 GCA_031258305.1 Treponema sp.
TTGCGGCATAGAGAAGAAAGAGCAGGCCCTTGACCAGATTGGGATTGCCTCAAGGCGCCTCTTGGGCGTTATAAGCGATGTTCTGGATATAAACAAAATTGAGGCGAACAAGTTCGAACCATTCCTACGGAACGGTGTATTTAGAAGCGGATTTACCGCTTCTAAAACCCCTTCATATCAAAAATTCTAAAAAAATGAAGTTTAGAAATTTTCTCAATTTAATGCTATTATCCGCTCTCGTCTTTCAAGAACGGTAAAGTCTTTTACTTTAGAAATATCCATTTCCCTTAACGCCGCGTCGCTTATTCTCTGCGCCGGCTTTCCGTCAATTTTTGTGATAACCGTTTTTTCAGTTATGCCGTATTCGACATTCAGAACGCTCCCCGCAATAATTCCCAGGGTAATTCCTTCGGGCGTTCTATAGAATGAATAAATTCCCGATGCTAATATTCTTTCAGATGTTTCCTCAGACAGAAACAGTTCTTTTTCATCTCTTTCCGCGTTGATATTTTTGTAATACAAAGCGCTAGTACTAAAAGGAAGATTAGTAAAATCAAAAAGCAGATCGTAGTTCTTCAAAAATTCAACGCCGAGCATCCCTCGTGAGGTGGATATATTTGCGTCAAATCTCCACGGTGAATTTGTAACAATAATTTTATTTTCAAAAATATCATCAAAGACCGATATTTTATTTGTTTTTACTAGATAAACTTCCCGTGTCTTCACAAGTATGTTTTGCCTTTTTGGTAAAAGTATTCTCACATATTCATTTTTCATTTTTCCGCGTATAGATGTAGGAGGAAAATATATCCCTCCTGGTGCGCCGGTATCAATAATAAATGGAGCCTGTTTTCCATCTATGTCGACAGAAACACAAAAATAATTACTTTCAAGATTTACTGGTACAGATTTCTCGAATTGCGTCGGTTTCTTTTTATGAAGTATTATTTTATCTTTTGAAAAAGAAATTTCGGTGTAAAAACCCGCAAAAACATTTATCCCTAGGACTCCGTCAAGACCTTCTGGCTCAAGTAGTTGATTCCGTAAATCTTCCGTCGTTCTCGCGATTTCCGATATGCTTTTCAATCGGACGTTGTCTATGATAACTTCAGGCAAATAATAAAAATTTAATTCTTCCCGCGCGTCAAGGAAGGGGAAGCTAGCAAAATGCTTATGAGAAAAATCCAAATTGCCAAAATCACAGTCAAATTGCGAGAAAGATGATCCGGTATCCAAGAAAAATCTCCCGCTTTTTCCGTTTACTGTTGCGTTTAAAATAATTCTGTTAGACTCGGTTAATTCGAAAGAAATATATTTTTTATTATCGCATGAAAAAAATAATACAAAAATGAAAAAAGAGAAAAGCGTCTTAACTTTTAGCATTGCCGATCCTCCATGTATTACAACTGTTTTGATCTAGAGATGCACTGTTAAAGGCTCCTTCAAAAAAACCATTCATTTTTGATGTCAAAGGTCGCTTCAACTATTTTATAGTTTAATTACGAGGCGAATGCGCCGCCGGTTCCAGAGTGAACGTCATTATCTTCTCTCTTGATTAGTTTAGAAAAATTCTAGAATTTACTTTAACATGCTTATGTTTGTTTGTCAACGACATTTTTTAAAAATGTCGTTGACAAGTGATAAGTTCACCTCTTCGGATAAAATAGGAGGATGAAGTACATGGTAATGATATGATTGAAAGGGAATAGTCAAATCGCCCAAATCTATTTTACAGTTTGCTGTTTTTGCTCTTATATAAACCCACAAAAGACCTATAGACGCAGAGACGCTTTCCACCCGGATGCCTTCGATGGTGTTCTTGTGAATCTCGAATTTCTCGCCTACCGGCAGTTCTTCGGAAACAATGGTCTTTGTCATACGAATTATTCTCCACTTTTAGTATAGCTACATTCGGAGTCTTATACAAAATCGTCCTTTGATCATAGCTTTAGCGCTTTTATGCAAAACTAGGAGCGATTTAAATGGCGTCTATTTAGCACCGCTAAACAGAATGGTTAAACTAAATTTACTTTAACGCTTGCCTTTTACCGAAATTTTGTTATATTATTATTATGTCCGAACAAAGTATTGTCCCAATCGAGCAGATGTTGCCGAACAAACTGCCGTTAGTAAGCCTTGCTGGGCGTCCTATTTTTCCGGGGATTTTTACCCCCATCATGCTATTGAACCCATCCGACATCCATCTCGTCGAAGCTGCTACACTCGAAGATGGACTCATAGGACTGGTTTTGCTATTAAACGACACGGAGATACCCGCCATCAACGACCTTTACAAGATTGGAACCGTGGCGAAAATCGTCAAGAAAATCAATATGCCGGATGGCGGCGTCAATATTTTCATATCAACGATTAAACGGTTTAAAATTAAAAAGGCATTGAATTTCCAAAACCCGATGATCGCTGCGGTGCAATATTTGGACGAGGACGAGGACGATACTCCTGAGGTAAAGGCTCTCACCCGCGCCCTTATCTCCGAAATGAAGGAGCTGTCTGAAAACAACCCGCTCTTTTCCGAGGAAATGCGCCTTAATATGGTCAATATTGACCATCCAGGTAAGATCGCTGACTTCATCGCCAGCATACTCAACATTGATAAAGCCGAACAGCAGAAGGTTCTCGAAGAAATCAACGTGAGACGGCGTATGGAGCAGGTGCTGGTTTTCATCAAGAAAGAGCAGGAGCTATTGCGGATTCAAAAACGTATCCAGAACGAAATAAACGACAAAATCAACAAGTCCCAGCGCGAGTACTTTCTGAAGGAAGAGTTGAAGGCTATTAAAACCGAACTTGGGCAGGCCGGAGATGCAAAAGCCTCTGATTATCAACGGTTTAAGGAAAAATTCGACTCCCTGCATTTCGAGGGTGAAGTAAAGGAAACGGTCGAGCGGGAGCTTGAAAAATTCAATATACTCGAAACTCATTCGCCGGAATACCCGATTACCCGTAATTACTTGGACATGATAGCCGATCTACCCTGGGAAGACGAAAAATCAGAATCTTTCGATATCAAGACCGCTCGAAAGATTCTGGAAAATGACCACTACGGTTTAAAAGACGTGAAGGACCGTATTATGGAATACCTCGCAGTGCGGAAACTACGCAATGAAAACAAGGCTGATTCCGTAGGCGGTTCAATTATTTGCCTCGTGGGCCCACCCGGAGTGGGCAAAACTTCGGTAGGCAAGTCCATCGCCCGTGCATTAGGCAAGGAATTCTTCCGCTTTTCGGTAGGCGGTATGAGAGACGAAGCGGAAATCAAGGGACACCGTAGAACATACCTGGGAGCGATGCCGGGTAAAATCATACAAGGTTTGAAAATCACCAAGAGCAAGTCTCCTGTGTTTATGATTGACGAAATAGACAAGATGGGCGTGAGTTATCAAGGCGACCCAGCAAGTGCGCTACTCGAAGCACTTGACCCTGAACAGAACAACAGTTTCCGCGACCACTATCTGGACCTGCCCTTTGACATTTCCCATGTGTTCTTCATCGTTACTGCAAACACGCTCGATACGATTCCGCCTGCGCTTCTCGACCGTATGGAAATCATTGAACTTCCGGGCTATATCAATACGGAGAAACTGGAGATCGCACGGCACTATTTGGTGCCGAAGAGCCTTGAAAAGAACGGTTTGAAGAAAAATCAGGTGAAATATTCGAAAGAAGCCTTGCTTTACATAGCTAATTGTTATGCACGAGAGTCCGGGGTACGGGCTTTTGAGAAGAACCTTGACAAAATTCATCGTAAACTGGCAAAGGAAATTGTCGAAGAAAACGAGATAAGCGTTCAAGCGAATCAAAATGAGAAGTTAAAAAGAATTGATAGAAAAACCATTGAAAAGCAGTTGGGCAAGCCGCTTTTCCCTGAAGAAGAACTCAAGAAGGCGGACCGTCCCGGTATGTCTCTAGGGCTCGCGTGGACGAGTATGGGCGGGGACACGCTTATCATAGAGGCTACGTCCATTGCGGGTAAGGGTGATTTCATTCTCACGGGCAATATGGGTGATACGATGAAGGAGTCCGCGATTATCGCCCTAACCGTGGCTCAGAAGTGGGGTACTGAGCATTGTGGACTTGATCCGTCTTGGTTTGAGAACAACCATGTTCATCTACACATTCCGGCTGGCGCAACTCCCAAGGATGGTCCGTCTGCAGGAATCACGATGGCGGCCGCGCTCTGCTCCTTGTTCAAAAACCGTGCCATCAAGGACAAATTGGTGATGACTGGCGAGTTGAGCCTGACAGGACAGGTCCTACCCATCGGCGGTTTGAAGGAAAAGACCGTTGCGGCCGCTCGCAACAAGGCACGGTACGTCATCATCCCTAAACAGAACCTCCGTGACCTCGACGACATTCCCGAAATCGTCAAGAGCGGGCTTGAGTTTCATCCCGTCGAAAATTTCACCGAAGTATTGCGGCTGGTTCTGTCGTGAACTTTAAACTAACCGCTGATTCACGGATAAAGACGCTTGACAAAGTTCGGTGCATGGAGTATCCTTCATGAGGCGTGTTTGATACTCCGGTTGATTATCTGCTAACCTGCGATTAGCCAGAAGTTTTGCAATTTCTCGCCTTTAGGGCTACCAAATTGCCTTTTTAGATGGAGCTGAATAGTTTTGCAGAGGAGAGACATTTATGAAATCGCTTAGAACCTTCTTTATTCTTTTCCTTTTGCTAGTTGTAGCGGCAAGTGCGTTCATCGTCGGGTTGTTGATCTCCAAAACTTCCGGGCATGGAACTGGTGCTGACGAGACGCTCGGGGACGGCGTTTCGGACAGCAAGATCGTCGTTATCTTTGCGGGAACCGAAGGGTCCAGCACCGGGCAAAGCCGGATGATGATGGACGCAGCGGAACAGTTGAACGCCACTGGCCGTTTTAACGTGAAGGTCTATGCGGCCGGTTCCCTGCCCGGGGACATGGACAGCATGGTTACCCAGGCGCGGTTGGGGGTAAACCTCGTGATTCCCTCTGACCCGGGACGGCTGGCCAGCCAGTTCAACATTCCAGACCTCAACATCCTCATGGCCCCCTATATCCTGACGGATTACAAGCTTTTGGAAAAGTTGTCCCAAACCGCCCTCTACAAAGAATGGCAGACGGCACTGGAATCCCAGGGGATCGTCCTTATCGCCACTATGTTTAACGGCTTCCGTAGCTTCTATACCACCACACCGGCTGCCAATGTAGCCGATCTTTCAGGACTCCGTATTCGGGGTTTTGGAAACGACATCGGCCAGTCCCTGGCAAAGTATCTGGGCTACACCCAGACCACCGTCGGCGCGACGGACATTTACGCCGGCATTCAGGCCGGAACCCTGGACGGTTGTGAGATCCAGGCCGCCGCCGCGGACGGCTACCGGCTTTACGATGTGACCGGGTATCTGTCCCTGACGAAACACTATATGCTCCAGAGTAGCTTTGTCTGCGGCAAAATCATGTTGGACAACATGCCCCCAGCGGATCGGGAGCTTTTTACGAAGATCGTATCCGATACGGCGGCCAGGTATTCCGCTGTCATCGCCAATCAAGAACAGGGATACTACGACAGCTTTAGGGCCAAAGGCATGACCGTTATCAACGTGAATCAGAATGAATTCGAGACGGCCATTGCCCCGCTCTACACCAACAACGATCTTAAGATGTCTATCGGCATTAAGGATCGTCTCTTCAGAGAACTGGGCCTCTAAAATGAAGTTACGATATCGTTTGATTATTATCGTTTCGGTAATTTTGGCGGCGGCCGCCTTGTCTTTATCCATTATCCTGCTGGGCATCGCGTCTTCTACCCAGATGGCCACCGCCCTGAAAAGCCAGGAGCGGCTCGCCGCAGAACAGGCCCGGATTATCCAGATGCGGTATGAGAGTTGCCTGCGGATTGCCTACACCCTGGCTGATGCCATGGCCGATTATGACGAACCCGAACCGGGCCAGCAGCGTAGCCGTTTTGATCAGTTTATACGCTCAATCGTTGCCTCCAACGCACAGATAGTCGGCATTTTCGCGGTCTTTAACCCCAATACCATAGATCCGGGGATGGATGCCTTTTTTGTCGGCGCCCCCGGCAATACCGCAGCCGGCCAGTGGGCCCCTTGGTATACCCAACATACGGGGACCATAGAACGCTTAACATATAACGATTTGCCGGGGATGATGGCGATCATCAACGGCCTCGACGCCCGGAAGGAAAGGATCGACGACCCGTTGCCTTTCCTCGTGGCAGGTAAAAATACCTATATTGTCAAAGTCAGTGTGCCGGTTATTTACCGCAAGACGGGGGAGGTGGTAGGCCGGGTCGGAGTGAACGTAGATACTGCCAATACCCAGCCCGTGGTAGATGAAACCATAAAGAGCCACTCCGACATCAGCGCCATGACCGTCTATTCCGACAACAGAATTATTGTGGCCAGTTCCTTTGCTGAACAAGTAGGGCAGCGCCTTGCGGACGCGCAAAGTTCCCTGTTCAAAGCGCACACTGCGGCAGTGCAGGAGGCGGTGGAAAGAGGGAAAAAATACCGGTTGTCGGAATACGAAGAGGAGCTTAAGACGGAACTGGAAATAATCGTTTACCCCTTTACCATCGGCGGAACCGGTACAAGCTGGGCTTTGATGCTAGGTACGGAAAAAAGCGTGATACTGGAAGATATCAACACCATGATTATCTATACCGTTATTATCGCGGCGGCAGCGGTGATTATAATGATGGTGATCGTCTTCTTTGTTGCCGGCAGCATTGCCAAGCCCATTGTCAACGTGGCCGTAACCCTCAAGGATATATCCGAGGGCGAGGGGGACCTGACGAAAACCGTCAACGTTTTTTCAAAAGACGAAATTGGCGATCTGTCCCGGTACTTTAACGCGACGGTGGAGAAGATTAAAAACCTTGTTATCACCATCAAAAGCCAGTCCGCCTCCCTCTTTGATATCGGAAATGAACTTGCCGGAAACATGACTGAAACCGCCGCAGCGATTAACGAGATCAACGCCGCTATACAGAACGTTAAGGGGAGGGTCATCAACCAGAGCGCATCGGTAACGGAAACCAACGCCACCATGGAACAGATCACCATCAACATTGATAGACTTACCGCCCTCGTAAACCGTCAGAGTGAGAGTCTTGCCCAATCCTATTCGTCCATTGAGGAAATGCTTGCCAACATCCAATCCGTTACCCAGACCCTGATCAAGAACGGCGATAACGTGAAGTATCTTATCGACGCTTCCAGGGTGGGGCGCATGGGGCTTCAGGAAGTGGCTACGGATATTAAAGAAATAGCCAGGGAATCCGAAGGGCTTTTGGATATCAACGCGGTGATGGAAAACATCGCCAGCCTGACAAACCTCCTATCCATGAACGCCGCCATTGAGGCGGCCCATGCCGGAGAGTCGGGAAAGGGATTCGCCGTAGTGGCCGGCGAGATACGGAAACTGGCGGAAAATTCAGGGGAGCAATCCAAGATCATTTCCACGGTTCTGAAAAAGATAAAAGATTCTATCAACAAGATAACGATATCTACCGACAGTGTGCTCAACAAATTTGAGGCCATAGATAGAGGGGTCAGGATTGTATCGGATCAGGAAGTGAGTATCCGTAACGCTATGGAAGAACAGAGCGTAGGGAGCAAACAGATTCTGGAGGCTGTTGCGCGGTTAAACGAGGTAACGCAACTGGTCAAGAGTAGTTCCGAAGAGATGCTCGAAGGGAGTAAACAGGTCGTAAAGGAGAGCAAGAATCTGGAACTGGCAACCCATGAAATTACCAATGGGATGAACGAAATAGCAACCGGTGCGGAACAGATTAACGCGGCGGTAAACCGGGTCAACACCATTAGCGGTGAAAACAAGGGAAACATCGAAGTGCTGGTCCGGGAAGTATCGAAGTTTAAAGTGGAGTAAAAAAGAGGGGGGATATGGACGCGAGGGATCACATTTAGCAAAACTTCCATGCGAAATTTTGGCGTATCCGGCCGCTTGCGCTGCCAGGACGGACTATACTGGGTTTTTTCTGCAAGTATAAGCCGATAGATGTAAAATTGCTGATAGTTAAGATTGACAAATAGTAATTTTGGTTGTATTATGAGGTAATTGTTGCTGTATCAAAACTAAGTTTTGATACAGCAATCTTGGATTTAAGGGGGAAAGCGGGTTAAAAGCTCGTTTTCCCATTTTAACAATTTTTAAGAAGGAGAAGAATTATGGCGTATCAGATTAGCGATTCTTGCGTGAACTGCGGGGCTTGCGAAAGCGAGTGTCCGGCCGGAGCTATTTCCGAAAGAGGGGGCATCCGTTGGATAGACCCAGCCCTATGTGTTGATTGTGGCTCTTGTGTATCGGCTTGCCCGGCAGACGTTATTTCCGAAGTGTAACCTTTATTAGACGCGGACGGTACGGACTTTCCTTTATGTCCGTGTCCGTCCGTGTGTTAGTGGTTAATTTAAAAGAATCGACCAATTAAGCTAATGGCGCGAATACTTCCGCTCGAACCAGCAGGCTTTTCCACCGCCAGTCAACCGTTCCGCGCTTCGCTCGCTCAGACAGGGATTTCTTCACCAGAATGTAGTCATCTATTCCAAGAGCGTCTGCCATGAACGCGCCCCATGGCGATTTTTCGCTGAACCAGCCCTCTATATCCCGAGGCAAGAGAATTCGTTCTTCTTTTTGTGCGATTTCCGTTATTTTAAACGAAAGTCCTGTATTAGTGAAACTTTTTTCCATATCTGAACGCGTCCACGCTAAATTCCGGCCTAAATTTTGGAAAAATTCGACTTCCGCGCCTCGCAATTTGTCCAAAAGCGCGGCAGAAACGCTGAATTCAGTTGCAATAGTGTTATCATGTGCACAATCCGCCAAAACGCGGGAAATCTTACTGCCGTCAGCCGGCGGAGATGCCAAAATCACAATGACACCGCCTTTTGCCAGCAGTTTACGACAGGCGGCGGTGAATTCCATTGGATTTTCGCCTCCGCGGAACGGCTCACGGCTCAATATAAAGTCAAACTCCGCGCAATCGAACCATTTTTCCGCCTCCTCTGGCGAAGGAATACCGCCTGTCGCTATTAGTGGGTTTTCTACTTCGTCTACAGATGCGCCGTTTGCCCAAAACCTCAACAGCGCATTTTTTGCCGTCTCGTTTTTCACTACAGCCGCGGTCAAGCCGTCCACGGCGCGGCGCAAACTTTCCCACAAGAGTAAACCATCGTCTGCATTGGGCAAAAACACTCTGCCGTGGCGCGTTATCGCACATTTTCCCAATATCGCATCCCTATCGCGCAAAAGCAGATCGCTCCGTCCGTCCGAAAGCCGTTTGAGCCAGCCTTCCCGCCCCTTTGCAACCGCTGACCATGTTAAAATATCCTCGCGCCGGTCCCCACCAAGTACAACAGCGGCTTGAACCTCCCGTTTACGAAGAATTTCGTCCCGAATCCTACCCTCATAACCTATACTTGACGGCGTATAAAAGGTTTTGCCCCGGAGGGCTGACGGCAAATACTGTTGGGCGGCCCAATGATCGCGGTAGGCGTGCGGGTAAATGTAGCCGTCTCCATGCCCAAAACTTTCGCTGTCACGGTTCGTATCCTTGAGGTGATTAGGGATTTCGGCATCCTCCCGCTCGACTTCCTTGAGCGCATCAAAAAACGCCATAGATGAGTTGGATTTGGGCGCGGTGGCGAGGTAGAGGCACGCATGGGTGAGGGGAAAATTGCCTTCCGGAAATCCGATGCGCTCAAACGCCTGGGCGCACGCGGCGACAACACACACAGCATAGGGATCAGCCAAGCCTACGTCCTCACCGGCCAAAATGAGCATACGTCGAAAAAGAAATGACGGGTCTTCACCGGCTCGTACCATCTTGGCAAGCCAATAAAGAGCGGCATCCGGATCGCTTCCCCGCACGCTTTTAATGAACGCGCTTATGGTGTCAAAGTGATAGTCCCCGTCTTTATCGTAAAGCAAGGCTCTACGCTGTATGCTCTCCTCCGCCGCTTCCATTGAGACGAAAATTTCCGCGCCTTCAGGTGGGGCCCATTGCTCCGGGCTTGTCTCTACCGCCAACTCCAGAGCGTTGAGCAAACTGCGGGCATCTCCTGCGGATACTTCGACGAGGTGACCCAGTGCGCCTTCCTCGAAGCGGATACGCCATTTGCCATAGCCACGCTCTCTGTCCGCGAGCGCACGTTCGGCGGTTTCCAAAAGAGCGTCTGGTGTGAGTGATTTGAGCTGAAACACCCGGCTCCGGCTAACGAGGGCGCGGTTGACCTCGAAAAATGGATTTTCGGTTGTCGCGCCGATGAGTATAAATGTGCCGTTTTCTACCCATGGGAGGAGCGCATCCTGTTGTGCTTTGTTCCACCTGTGAACTTCATCAACAAAGAGGATGGTACGTTTACCATAGAGGTTTTTGCGCTCGCCGGCGCGGTCAATTGCCTCGCGGACATCTTTGACGCCGGTCAGTACTGCATTGAGGCTTTCAAATGCGGATTTTGTAGAATTAGCGATGACGCGGGCAAGGCTTGTCTTACCAGTACCGGGCGGTCCGTAAAATATGATGGACGAAAGCCGATCCGCCTGTATTGCTCTCCGTAAGAGTCGTCCTTTGCCGACAATATGGTCCTGCCCTATAACGTCGTCGAGCGCTTGCGGACGCATACGGTCAGCAAGCGGGCTGTCATTTATTTTTGTGGAATTTGAAAAAAGATTCACCGTTCTTATTTTACAAAAAGACAGGGGGGATTGGCAAGTGAGTTAGGTAAAGAATGAGAAAAATTATTTTATAGTATCGCCAACCATCCATATATTATTCGCTCCGTAATCCATGCCATTAAAACAAATAGGATACGCATCGTCGATTTTCGTGTCGGCAACTCTTATTGTTCTTCTGGAAAAGCCTCGTCAAATTGCCGACAAAATGGCATCTTTCGTTGTATGCGACCTTTGATTTGTGAACCGCAGGTTCACCATGTTTTGCCAGCCCGGAAAGGGCTTTGCGGCGGTTGCGCCGTCATCATTCCGTAGCAACGGCGGACTTCCCTTGAGAAAACGCCTTAACCGTTATTGGGTTTCCACCTCAAGAGAGTCCGCTATAGACCGCTTCTCTTGGCCGAGGTATTTCTTCAAAATATCCAGAACCGCGCCAAAGTCTAGAGGCTTGCTCAGATGGTCGTTCATGCCCGCTTCAAGGCACTGTTCCACATCCTCCCGAAACACATGGGCGGTCATCGCTATAATCGGGACAATATGGGCGCGGGGGTCATCCAGAGAGCGGATGCGTCGCGCCGCTTCGCAGCCGTCCATTTCAGGCATCTGGACATCCATAAAAATAATGTCGTATTTTCCCATGTTTTCTTGGTACCGTTTCAGCGCCTGAACGCCATTTTCCACCCAGTCCAC